>JAEZGT010000259.1 GCA_023416875.1 Pseudomonadota bacterium | reverse complement strand
GATCAAGGCACCATTGTCGAAGTGGGCAGCCACTCCGAACTTCTGGAGCGCAACGGCTACTACGCCAGCCTGTACGCGGCCCAGTTCAGCGAAATAGCGGACTGAGCGGCGGCTATGCTGCGTTTTTTTTACACACTGGTTTTTATCATCGCTCTGCCAGTGGTGTTCTATCGCCTCTGGATCAAGGACAAAAAAGTGCCGGGCTACCGCATCCGCTGGCCCGAGCGCTTCGGCATCTACCCAGCGCCGGCTGAGACGCGACCCGTGGTCTGGGTGCACGCGGTGTCCGTGGGCGAGGTGGTCGCGGCGACACCGGTAATCCGCCGATTATTAGAGAGCGGCGAGGTGGCGGTGATGGTCACCACCATGACCCCGACCGGTTCCACCCGCGTGGCCGAAACCTTCGGCAGGC
This sequence comes from Pseudomonadota bacterium, assembly GCA_023416875.1. Lineage (GTDB taxonomy): Bacteria > Pseudomonadota > Gammaproteobacteria > Pseudomonadales > Cellvibrionaceae > UBA5868. The sequence goes on along the minus strand of JAEZGT010000259.1, from coordinate 7,088 downwards.
AGGTACTGCATGTCTACGCGCCTTACGATCTGCCTTGGACGGTTGCCGCATTCCTGCGCCGCACCCGCCCGGTGCTCGCCATCATCATGGAAACCGAACTCTGGCCGAACATGCTGCACGAGTGTGCCCGTCAAAAACTGCCGGCGGTATTGGCCAATGCGCGTATGTCGGCGCGCTCCGCCCGGCGCTATGCGCGTTTTGCCAAGGCGACGCGGCAGTTACTGGATTGCCTGAGCCATGTAGCTGTACAAAACGACGAGGACGGTCGCCGCTTTCTCGATCTCGGCCTGTCACCACACAAGCTGACGGTCACCGGCAGCGTGAAATTTGATATCACCATTTCCCCGGCCTTGCGCGACTCCGCTGCCGAGCTTCGCGCGAGCTATGGCGCAACGCGGCCGATCTTTATCGCCGCCAGCACCCACGACGGCGAAGACGCCATACTCTTAGATGCTTTTGCCCGGGTCCTCACGGTGGAACCGACCGCCCTGCTTATCCTCGTACCGCGCCACCCTGAGCGCTTCGATGAGGTGTACGAGTTGAGCAGCGCGCGTTTCAACACCTGCCGCCGCAGCGGCAACGAGTGCCCAGCAGGCACGCAGGTGATTGTCGGGGACACCATGGGGGAGATGATGCTGCTCTATGGCTGCGCGGATATCGCCTTTGTCGGGGGTAGCCTGATCGAGCGCGGCGGCCACAATATGATCGAACCCGCCTGCTGGGGCCTGCCCATCATCTGCGGACCACATACCTTCAACTTTGCGGATATCAGCAAGCGCCTGACATTGGTGGGCGGCATGGTGACCGTAACGGATGCCGGAAGTCTTGCCGCGCAAATCCTAGGCTGGCTGCAAAATCCGCCGGAGCGCCGGCTAGTCGGTCTGAAGGCGCAGCAATTCGCCGAGCAGAATCGCGGCGCGGTGGAACGCTTGATGGAGATTGTTCGACCGTATTTGCCGGGTTAGTAATTCACCCAACTGCTCAGGGAGGACAGCTTGAATTCGGTGCCGTTTAAGGACAGCAACACGCCGTCGGCCAGTATGCGCTCTACCAGTACTCCGCCTCGCGCCGCGCTGCCCATATTCAGCTCTTCTTTATTGATCACCACGAAGCCCTTGTCGTACTCGTGCTTGGCATACATCAGAGTGGGGATGGTGTCCTGCACGGAAACCGGCAGCTCGTGGAGAAACGGGATGCCTGAATGACCGGCCAAGGTTTCCTCCACTGGCACATCTGCGGGCAACGGTGTGGGCTCTGTTTTTGCGGTCGCCACCGGAGTTGTTACCGGCGTTGTTGGCAGCGCGGAAGTTGGCACCGGTTGCTGTGCTTCCCGCCGGCTCTCCTCCCATAAAGCCCGCGCGAGTTCCTCATCCACGGTTGAGCGACGCGGGTTTTCCGGTGTGATCACCACGGGCGCTTCTGACACCGTCTGAACCTTCGGCTCGATCACCTCCATGACCTTGGTGTCCTGCTGGGTCTGGTAGAGTGCTTGCACCTCTTGATCAACCGGCGCGGCCAAGGGTGCTGCGTTTTGGGCCGGCTCTTTTAATTCAGGCAAATTTGGCGCGGGAGTGGCGGGGGCCGGAGCCGTCGCAATTTGCTCGGGAGCGGCGGTGGCTTCGGGATCGCGCTCCACCGGAGCGGGCACCGGCCCAGGCATACGCAGCCAGACAATCACCAGCAGCGTCACTACCATGAGCAACGCGGCGACCAAACCGCCGACCAACCAAAACTGGCGATAGTCCTGGGTGGGTCGGGGAGCGCCGTGAACCGTTTTTAGGTCGGGGATCGCATCGCGGTACTCGCGTTCGCGATCCGCTTTGTTCAGGGCGTCGAGAATCAGCGACATACACAACCACTCTCAGCATTAGTCATCGTCATGCTTCCAAAAAATCAGCCACCCGCCGTTACCAGAGTCGGCTCCAGATCCCGCAGGGATTTTTCAACCCCCAACGCCTCGTTGAGCTTCAACAGCGTCTGCATGCCCACATAACCGTCGTCGTTCAGATTATTGGCGCGCTGGAAGAGTTTTACCCGCTGCTGCAACTGGGCATTGAAGTGCTCGCGGGTGAGCGGCGCGCCTTGCTGATCCAGGGTGGCAAACTGCTCAGCGATCCAGGTGACCATAGGGCCTTTCGCGCCAATGCCGATGGCCTCTTTGAAGTTTTCCGGGCGGCGCCATACGAAGACCATTTCACCGGTCCACAGCCTGCCGAGTTCCGCCAAGGGCACTCGGGTAAGTCCCTCTTTTCCGCGCACCCAGGCATCGTTGTCCTTAATACCGACCAAGGCTACATATGCCGTGTGGCGGCCGGGGGTGGTGATGGTCAACACGGCGGGGCGGTTGAAGCTGAGAAAATCGTCCCAGGTATTGAGTTTCAGCGTCTCACATTTCAAGCCCTGCTGGCTCACCACCCAACAGGGATACATGGCCCCGTCATAGCTGATGCCGAGCACCCCCAGCAATTCCGCGAGTGAGTGATCCTGATTGAGCTGCCACCAAGTCGGCGTTTGCACTTGTAGTGCGGGTTCGCCCGCAGGGCGCGGGACCTCGCGGACAATACTGCCGGCGCCCACCACCGGTGGTGTCGGCGCGGACGCCTGCCGACTGGCCCCGAGCACCAGCCAGAATATAGTCCCAACAAGGATCACCCCCACAGCACCAGTCGCGGCGTAAATCCATTCCGAACGCATCGGCAAACGTCGCGCCGGACGCGGCGCTACACCTTCGCCAAGCACTTCGATCGACGCTTGGCGGCAAATGTCAGCATCGATCTGATTGGCTTCGCGGCTGTAGGCGCCGAGCAGCATGCGATCACAGAGAACATTGATAATCCGGGGGATGCCACGGCTGATCTGATGCACTCGACGCACGATCTTTGGCGGGAACGGCTGGCGTCCCGGTGGCATACCGGCGACGGCCAGGCGGTGTTTAATATAGGCCTCGGTCTCCGCCACGCTCAGCGGCCGCAGGTGATAACGCGCGGTAATGCGCTGGGAGAGCTGGCGCAGCGCCGGCTTGGCCAACAGTTCATTCAATTCTGGCTGGCCCACCAGGATTATCTGCAGCAGCTTTTGGGTATTGGTTTCCAAATTGGTGAGCAGGCGCACCTGCTCTAGGGTGGAAATGCGCAGTAACTGCGCTTCATCGATCAGTACGATGGTTTTGCGCCCCTGGCGGTGATTCTCTACCAGGAATTCGCTGAGTTTGTCGGTGAGAACCTTGAGGCTGGTCTCCTCTGGTGCATAGGTCACGCCGAATTCATCGCAGATGCTGCACAGCAGATCGCGGGCGCTGGCGGAGGGATTCATCACAATCGCCAGATCAGCGTGGTCCGGCAGCTGCTCCAGCAGGCAGCGGATAATGGTGGTTTTGCCCGTGCCTACTTCGCCGGTCAACATTACAAAGCCGCCGCTGCTAACGCCGTACAGCAAGTGCGCCAGCGCCTCGCGGTGCTGCGTGCTCATGTACAAGTAGCGCGGGTTCACCGCGATGGAGAAGGCTTGTTCGTCCAGGCCGAAATAGCTGTGATACATAGTTAGGAGAAGCCGCAGGCGACAAATTTGGTTTATTTTAGCCCGGGGATAATACCCGGAATTTCCCCGGCAGCATAAGTGATGCCACGGGTAGCGGGAACGGGCGCGGCCCGGATTGGGTTATGTAGAGTCTCACCGCAGCGGACGGTTCAACATATCGGGCGCCGTACCAAGCAGGGGGCACAGCGCCGGCCTCTTATTCCCAAGGCAAGTTGTAGAGCATTTTGCGCCGGCTTTCGATCATTTCTTCATAGGTCTGCAAAGTGGCATCGTCAGCAAACTGATCACGCATGCGAATGCGTTCGAGCTGGCGCTCCAAGCAGGTAATCTCCCGCACCAGCTGCTGCTTGAGAATAGAGGTGTCGTTTTGCTCGACGTTCGGAAAAATATTGTGTTGTGGAGCTGGTTTCATAACGCAGTGCCTGTTTAATTATGGTTTTGTGGCAAGGAAGTGGCGCCCAAAATAAGAATCAAGTTCTCATTTTTGGCTGTTGGACAGAAAGAATAGTCAATTTTTCACTCATCGGCTCGTTACGACCCAAACGTATACGCCTTTTTTGCAATTCAGCGCGCCACTATTTTTAATCGTTCGTTTATTTCGCCGCGTTATTTCGATTTTTAATTACCGTAAGAGCGAAGCTGACGTATCAAGCCTTTTGCGCTGCAATAAAATCGCGCGCCAAATACAGCGCCGCAATGGTGCGGGCTTCGGTGATATCGCCGCGCTCCAACCAAGCCGGCATTTCTTCGAGATGCAGAATTTCCAGCTCCAAGGGTTCAGGTTCGTCACCTTCCAACTTCTCCGGATATAAATCCTGGGCGAGCACGATCTGAGTGCGGTGTTGCAGATAATTCGGCGCCTGGGTCAGGCACTTTAATAAAGTGAGGCGCTTGGCGCCGTAACCGGCCTCTTCTTTTAATTCGCGATCTGCCGCTTCGATCAGACTCTCGCCTTCGTCGACACGGCCTTTTGGCAGCGACACGTGATAATCATCGATGCCGGCGCCGTATTCGCGCACCAGGATCACCCGCTGATCGTCGAGCATCGGCACTATGATCACCGCCGGCAGTCCACCGCCGATCAGCCGCTCAAAAGTGCGCTCCTCGCCGTTGCTGAAGCGCAAATCGAGCGATTCCACCCGGAACAGGCGGCTCTGGCACGCCGGCGTGCGCTTTAATATCTCAGGTTTTGTAGGCATACTGGCCACCGCTTTTTCTTCTGTTCATCTTCGCCCATGATTGACTGGATCGCAGTGGATACCGTTTTGCTGGACATGGACGGCACCCTGCTCGACCTGCATTTTGATAATTATTTCTGGCTGACGCACCTGCCCAAACGCTACGCCGAATTCCACGGCCTCGATCCCATATACGCGCAGAGCGAATTGAGCCGGCTCATTGCCTCCTACGAAGGCACTTTGCAATGGTATTGCCTGGATCACTGGTCTGAGCTAGTACGCATGGATATTCCCGCGTTGAAGCGCGAGATTCAACATAAAATTCAGGTCCGCCCACACGCAGAGGCATTTTTGCGTTTTCTTCGCCAGGAACGCAAAAAGGTTATTCTCGCGACCAACTCCCATCGCAAAGGGTTGGAGTTGAAATTGGAAGTTACCCAGATCGACCGCTGGCTCGATCTCGTGGTGTCCTCCCATGATTATCAACAGCCGAAAGAAGACGATGCTTTCTGGCAACGTCTGGCGGAAGCGGAAAATATCGACCCGACTCGCACTCTGTTTGTCGATGACAATCACCATGTGCTGCGCGCCGCGCAAAACTTCGGTCTGCACTATTTGGTGTGCATCAACCAGCCGGACTCGCAAAAGCCGCCGCGCGCCTCCGGCCAATTCATCGACATAGTGGATTTTGATGAGATCATGCCGCCCGGTTTTACGCCTCAGGATCTGCGCCCGGATCTGCCATGAACAAGAACGACCAGACCACCGCCGTAAATAAAGTGCGCATCGACAAATGGCTCTGGGCCGCGCGCTTTTTCAAAACCCGCAGCTTGGCCAAACAGGCCATCGACGGCGGCAAAGTCCACGTGGACGGCCAACGGGTGAAAGCCAGCAAGGAGCTGACCATCGGTCTGATGCTGCAGATCCGCCAGGGTTTCGACGAGCGCGAAGTGGTGGTAAAAGCTCTCTCTGAACAGCGCCGCAGCGCACCGGAAGCAGCGCTCCTGTACGAAGAAACCACCGAGAGTCTGGCGCGGCGCGAATTGAGCACCCAGCAGCGCAAATTGGCGAGCGCCCTGCAGCCCGTGAGCGACGGGCGGCCCACCAAAAAGCAGCGCCGCCAGATCCACCAATTCAAACAGTCCCAGAACCCCTGGGATTGATCCGGCCGGCAACGGCACCATCGTATCCATACTGAAGATAGGCCATTTATGAAGGCATCCAATCCGGATCAAATTCACCGTTTTGTTTTTGACGACTGCGATATCCGCGGCGAAATCGTCACCCTCGACGCCACCCTGCAGGACGCCACCGCTCACCAGCACCTGCCGGACGATGCGCGTGCCCTACTCGGCGAGTTTCTCACTGCGGTGAGCCTGATGATTGAGGTGCTGAAATTCTCCGGCACGCTCACCTTGCAGGCCCGCGGCGCCGGACCCGTGCCCTTGATCATGGCGGAGGCGACGGACGCGCGCACCCTGCGCGGCATCGTCAAGTTTGCGGAGGGCGCCAAGCCCAATCTGAGCGGATTAACCTTGTCGCAGCTCATCGGCAATGGCGTTCTCACCTTGACGTTGGATCCGACACAAGGTCAGCGCTATCAGGGCATAGTGGCATTGGAAGGTGACACACTAGCGCAATGCTTGACCGCCTATTTCGCCCGCTCGGAACAGTTGCCGACCCGCCTGTGGCTGTACTGTGACGGCCAGCGTGCCGGCGGTCTGCTGCTCCAGGCTCTGCCGCCCTCCGCCGAGCGCACCCCGCGGCCGGACGCCTGGGAAACTGCAGAGCACTTGGCGGAGACTATTACCGACACAGAGCTGTTCGAGTTGGACCACGCCACAGTGCTAGTGCGTCTGTTCAACGAATTTGAAGTGCGCCTGTTCCCGCCACAGGAGCTCGGTTTCAAATGTCAATGTTCCCGCGAGCGCAGCCTGCAAGCATTGACTGCCCTGGGCAGCAACGACGCCTACGCCTTGCTGAGCGAGCGCGACGTGATCGACATCAATTGCGAATTCTGCGGTGGTCATTATTGTTTCGGGCAGCAAGATCTGGATGCATTGTTTTCATCCAGGGGACAACAGCTGCACTAATTTTCACACAATATAGATAACCCATTTAACAAAAGCCGGTGCAATGCCGGCTTTGTCCATATTCCGATCCAACCATCGGAGCGAGCCGTTTTGCGTTTCCACGTTACACATCTATCCTTTATTTGTAGGGAAAATAACAGAGCGACACTGCGTCCATGGAATCACCTCCTCCCGACGACAAGGTTCGTCTTTTGCGCAATCCGCTATTCGGAGCCTTAGCCAGTTTTCTGGCGCTCTTTTGCCTGCTCGCCGTTCTGGTGAATTACCTCCAGGAGGTCAA
>JAEZGT010000188.1 GCA_023416875.1 Pseudomonadota bacterium | reverse complement strand
CCTTCGATCACCAGCGTCGGTAGCGCGTGCTCAAAATGGAGCTGCCGCTGCGGATGTTCAAACAGAATATTGTCGATATGAGTCTGCAACAGTTTCACTAGATCGATATTGGCGAAGGTCGCTGTGGATTCCTCCAGCCGGGCAAAATTCAGAATGCGTTGTATGAGTTCATTCATGCGTTCGCACTCGGTATGGATACGCTGAATATAACTTGAGGGCTTTTCCTCTCGCTGCTGAATTAATTCCGCCGCCACCTGCAGGCGCGCCAGGGGTGCACGCAATTCGTGGGATACGTCATGCAGCAATTGTTTTTGCGCGCTGATGGTGTGCTGGATCTGGCGCATCATGTAGGAAAAATCCTTTGCAAGGTCGCCCAATTCGTCGGCGCGCCCTAGTAGTTTTGCATCAATGCTAGTGTGCAGATCCCCCTGGGCAAATTGTCGACTGGCGACACCGAGTTTTTTTAAGGGGCGCGTGATGCTCCAGCTCAATAAAAAACTCACCAGTGTGGAGGCAACCAGAATAATAAAAAAATTTAGAGTATTGACCCGCTGCAACATATTCACCAGATGTCGCGGGGGTCGCGGCGTCAAAGCCTCCACTGTGTATTGATTGCCTTGATCCGAGGTAAATTTGAATTTGAAGGTTTCCTCGTCTCTAATATCGCGAGAATCGCGGCGAAAAATTATCTTGTCGTTGCGACTGATGCTGACAATATGGCGGTGGTTGACGAGATTATGCGGCGGGCCATAGCGCCGCAGAATACTGCGTTTGAACGGGCGATCATCTGGTAGGCTTTCATAATGATCGACGGCGCGCTCGGTAAAATTCCTTAATACTTTTTCGTATTGATTACGAAATTTCTCCGTCTCCACAGAAGCGAGAATCGCATAACTGGTCGCGATCATAATGCACAGACTGACCAGCCAGAAGGCGGCGAAAATTTTCCAGAAAAGCCGTTTAATTTTCATCGCCGGTAGCGCCTGTCAACAACTGATAACCCATGCCCCGCACCGCTTTGATATGAAAACCTTCCTGGCTCGGCTGTGCCTGGGCAAGTTTTTGCCGCACGCGACTGACGTGCACATCGATGCTGCGGTCGTAACGTGTTAATTTGCGCTGCAGCACCTGCTCCGTCATAAATTCTTTGCTCAACACCTGGCCTATGTGCTCAACCAGCAGTTGCAGAACGCGGAATTCCGCACCGGTGAGCCCCAGCGGTTGACTGTCCAGAGAGGCGCTGAGGGCACTGGGGTCCAAATGCAGGCCGCCAAGGGTTTTGGGTGTGGCGGGCATTTCGGTGGGGCGAGTGCGCCGTAACACGGCCTTGATGCGCGCGCTCAACTCGCGCGGATTGCAGGGTTTGGCGAGATAGTCGTCTGCGCCCATCTCCAATCCGAGAATCCGGTCGATATCGTCGCCGCGTCCGGTGAGCATGATCACCGGCAGAGAGGAAAACTGGCGCAGCTGCTTCAGCACATCGAGCCCGGAAATTTTCGGCATCATAATGTCCAACACCACCACATCGGTTTTGCCGCCATCCCGCAGCTGCAGCAGCGCTTGTTCGCCATCTGCGGCGGTCGCAACGGTAAAACCCTCTCCGGTCAAATACTCACTGAGTAATTGACATAAATACTGATCGTCGTCGACGAGCAGTACCTGGGCTTGGTCATTGGTAATAGATGTCGTAGTCATGGGAAAAATGTATCCGAAGGCGAAATGAGGTGCTGTGGCTTTACACAACTTTACATCAGCTTAACCCTACTTTGCAGGGCGTGGGACGATACTGACATCACGGTCAAACAGAAACCCCTGGAGAACATTTTTATGAAACGTTTAATGACTTCCGTATTGTTGAGCGCAACTCTCTTAACCGGTGCTACCGCTTATGCCGGTCCGGGCTATGGTCACGGTGTCAGTAAAGATCATGTCCATTTTCTTGCCAAAAAACTGGATTTGACGGATGAGCAAAAGTCGGCAATTGAAGAAATTCACCGCGCCTACGATAAAAATGGCAAAGCGGACAAAAAACGCGACAAGCGCGCTTTCAAACACGGCTTTGCCGACCTCGACCCGACTTCTCCCGACTACACCCAGCGCGTAGCGGAAATAGCGCGGGAGCAGGGTGCGAAGGTAGAGCAATCTATTATTCAGCGCGGCGAAATCCATGCAAAAGTGTATGAAGTGCTGACGCCGGAACAGCGGGAAAAATTGGCAGCGCTGAAAGAGAATCGTAAAAAACGCGGTGAAAAAGGCGAGCGCGTCACTCGATAAATCAAGCCCGATAAATTATCGTTATTGACCCTCTCCTCTCAGCAGGAGAGGGTTATGCCAAAGTTCACTCATCCGCACCACCAGGGCTTGAAAACCATTATTGCGCGAGGGGCTGAGGTGTTTTTGCAACCCCAATTCCTGCAGTAGATCCCGCCAAACCTGGACATCGAGCATACGCTCTCCTTCCTGTGCTACCTGGGTCAGCAACAGAGCGGCAAGGCCGTTGATGATGCGACTGTCGCTGTCGAAATAAAAATCACCGTCCTGTCGGCATAGCCACGCATCGGCGCTGCAGCCGCGGATTTTATTTTCGGGTAAGCGCAACTCGGGCTTAGGTTGAATTTTCCCGCCCCATTCCATCAAATTGCGGTATTGCGTCTGCCACTGCCGGTGTTCACGCAGCACTGTAAGATTTACGGAGGAGAGATCGTCTTGTTTCATGCGGTTTATTAGTGCGCTAACTTAAAAAGCTTTTTTGCATTTGCGGTGGTGTGCTGGGCGATCAACTCAATGGATTCATTGCGCAGTTCCGCCAGGGTGCGGGCCACTTCGCGGATTTGTAACGGTGTGTTGCGTTTGCCCTGGTGGCCCTGCAGCGGCATATCCGGCGCGTCGGTTTCCAGCACCAATGACTCCAAGGATAATTCTTTAGTAGCCAAACGAGTTTTATTGGCGCGTTCATAAGTGATAGTGCCACCGATGCCCAGATAAAAACCCATTTTCCAATACTGCTCGGCCTGCTCACGACTGCCGCTGTAAGCGTGCAGAATTCCTCCGCGCGCTAAAGGATAATTTTTCAATCGGCGCAACATGGCGTTATGCGCGCGTCGACAATGCAAAATGATGGGTTTACCGCAGGTTTGCGCGACTTCCAGATGCGCTGCCAAAACCGCTTCCTGAAGGAATTCGTCGCCGTCAATAAATTGGTCAAGGCCACATTCACCGATAGCGATACATTCGGGCGTTTGCGCGAGCGCGGTGAGGTCCTCCTTCAGTTGCGTTAATTGGTGCTGGAGACCCTGCCGACTGACATTGCCTTGCAACCAGCAGGGGTGCAGCCCGGCGGCAAAATAAATCCCGTTATTGTCTTTGCACAAGTCGCGCATCCGCGGCCATTGCTCTGGTTGTACCCCGGGAATCAACATATGGCGAATACCCTGCGCGCGACAATCGCGCCACAGCTCCTCGCGGTCCGCATCAAAATCCTCAAAATCAAAATGACAGTGAGTATCGAAAAATTCGAAGCGGCCGTGTGTCATATGGGATTCCCGCATCTTTGGTGTGGCTCAGTGCATCTTCAAGGCGGGGCGCAGCCAGCGGTTAAGACCGGTGGACAGCATGACCAGCCCCGTGCGCAGCACGCCGTGGATGGCGATCTGGTGCAGGCGATACAGAGAGATATAGGCGATGCGCGCGAGCTTGCCCTCCACGAAAAAACTGCCGCTGCTCAGATTGCCCATCAAATTCCCCACGGTGGAATATTCGGACAGGGAAATCAGCGAGCCGTGATCACGGTAAACATAGGTTTGCAACGGTTTGTTCTGCAAAATCGCGACAAGATTTTTGTAACAGGTGGACGCCATTTGGTGAGCGGTCTGCGCGCGCGGCGGTGCCTTTTTGCCGTCGGCGCAGGTGAACTCGGCACAATCGCCAATTGCGAAAATGCTGGGGTCGCGGGAGGTTTGCAGATAGGGATTCACTACCAGCTGGTTGAGGCGGTTGGTCTCCAGTCCGCCGATATCGCGCATAAAATCCGGCACTTTGATTCCCGCTGCCCAGACAATTAAATCGGCGGGTATGGTTTCACCGGCTTTGGTTTCCAGGCCATCGGCTGATGCACGGGTAACGCTGGTGTTGAGTTTTACGGTGACGCCGATGGATTCCAGCTCCCGGTGGGCGGTGGTGGATATGCGCTCGGGAAGCGCCGCGAGTATGCGTGGGCCGGCTTCAATCAAGGTGACTTTCAGTTGCTCGTTACTCACAGCGCTGAAGCCGTAGTTGTGAATTTCCTTCACCGCGTGATGCAGCTCTGCGGACAGCTCCACACCAGTGGCACCTGCGCCGACAATCGCGATTTTCACCTCGTGATACTGCTCCGGCAGGCGCTGCAAACGCAGAAAACAGTTGATCAACTTGCTGCGAAAACGGTGTGCCTGGCGCGGGTTGTCCAGAAAAATGCAGTGTTCTTTGACGCCCTGTGTGCCGAAGTCGTTGCAGATGGAGCCGAGGGCCATCACCAGATAGTCATAGCTGATGCGCGTTTCCGGCAAAAACTGTTCGCCATCCTCGTCACGCATGGGGGCCAGAATGACCTGTTTGGTCTCCCGGTCGATGCCGGTGACATTGCCAACACGGAAATGAAAATGGTGGTTGATGGAGTGGCCGCGATAGCTCACGGCGTCCACGCCGTCGTCCATGGCGCCGACGGCGATTTCATGCAGCAGGGGTTTCCAGAGGTGGGAGGTGTTGCGGTCGATAAGGACGACCTCGGCCTTTTTACGTCGACCCAGGGTATCCCCCAGGCGAGTGACCAGCTCCAGGCCACCGGCACCACCGCCAACCACAACAATCCTGGGAACTTTCTCGGCAACTGACATAAGAACCTCGACAATAAGTGAAAAATTTGTGAGCGCCATCATACTCTCCTGGCGCGAGGGTTCCCATCTACCGGGCGACGGCTGCGCCGGTCCTGTTGGTCTTTGTTTATGGCGTGCGGTTGGGTAGCATGCCGCTCTGGTTTACACGAAGTGCATTCGCCCGTGTAACGAACGACACATCTGAGATAGTGAGGGGGTTCCATGCAAGAGACCTGGCGTTGGTTTGGCCCGAAAGATCCCATCAGTCTGGAAAAAATCCGGCAGGCAGGTGCCACCGGCATCGTCACCTCGCTGCACCACATCCCCACCGGCCAGGCCTGGCCAGAGGATGAGGTGCGCAAACGCAAGGATGAGATCGAAAGCGCCGGCCTGACATGGGCCGTGGTGGAAAGCATTCCCCTGCACAACGACATCAAACTGCGCACCGGCCGCTATCGGGAGCAGATTGAAGCCTACAAACAATCCATTCGCGCCGTCGGTAAAGCCGGCGTCACCACCGTCTGCTACAACTTTATGCCGGTGGTGGACTGGACCCGCACCAACCTCAGCTACCGTCTCGGCAACAATGCCCAGGCCCTGCGTTTTGAAATGACCGATTTTGCCGCCTACGATGTGCATATGCTGCAGCGCACGGGCGCGCGGGACAGCTACAGCGCCGAGGTGCTGGCCAAGGCGGAGGAGCGCTTCAGCGCCATGAGCGACGAGGAAAAGGCGCTGCTGGAGAAAAACATCATCGCCGGTCTGCCCGGTGGCGAAGGTTCGTATGACCGCGATGGCGTGCGCGCGGCCATAGACGCGTTTATCCAGCTCGGCGAAGAACGCTTCCGCGACCACCTGATTCAGTTTCTTGAAGAAGTGATTCCGGTGGCGGAGGAGAGTGGGGTGAACATGTGCATCCATCCGGACGATCCGCCGTTTTCCCTGTTCGGCTTGCCGCGGGTGGTGTCCACGGCACAGGATGCCCGCATCCTGTTTGAGCGCGTACCCAGCCCCAACAACGGCCTGACGCTGTGCGCCGGCTCCTTCGGCGCCCGTGGCGATAATGATCTGGTCGCTATTGCCCGGGAGTTCGGTCCCCAGGTGCATTTTGTCCACTTGCGCAACGTCAAACGTGAGGCGGATGGCTCATTTTACGAATCCGATCACCTGGATGGTGATAACGATATGGTCGGCTTGATGTCTGCATTGTTGGACGAGCAAGA
>JAEZGT010000165.1 GCA_023416875.1 Pseudomonadota bacterium | reverse complement strand
GTGCACGCCCGCGCCTGGGCCGACGTCGATAATGTAGTCCGCACTGCGAATAGCATCTTCGTCGTGCTCAACAACAATTACCGTGTTACCTAAATCGCGCAAATGGGTGAGGGTTTTCAGGAGCCTGTCATTATCCCGCTGGTGCAGGCCAATAGAAGGTTCGTCGAGAATATACATTACGCCAACAAGACCGGCGCCGATTTGCGAGGCCAGACGAATGCGCTGAGCCTCACCGCCGGAGAGAGTGTCGGCGCTGCGGCTCAGGGTCAGATAATTCAAACCGACATCGACGAGAAAACGGAATCGATCACGTAGCTCTTTGAGGATTTTATCGGCAATTTTGCCGCGCGCACCGGTGAAGGACAGTTTGCTGAAATATTGATGAGCTTCGCCTACCGGTAGATCGGTAATTTGCGGCAGCGTTTTGTTGTCCATATAGACACTGCGGGCTTCGAGGCGAAGCCGCGTGCCTTCACATTCAGGGCATTTTTGGCTGGCCAGATATTTCGCGAGATCCTCTCGGACGGAATTGGATTCGGTGTCGCGATAGCGTCTTTCGAGGTTGGGAATAACCCCTTCAAAGGCGTGATGGCGGTGAAAAGTATCTCCGCGATCATTGACATAAATAAAGTCGATAACTTCTTGTCCCGACCCGTATAAAACCACCTGGCGATGTTTTTTATTGAGTTTGTGCCAGGGTGTAGTGAGATCGAATTTGTAGTGCTGTGCGACCGCGGACAGCATATGAAAGTAGTACAGGTTGCGTTTGTCCCAGCCGCGAATGGCTCCTTCTGCGATGGAATTTTCTGGAAATTGCACCACTTTTTCTTCGGCAAAAAACTGCTTTAATCCCAGCCCGTCGCAGCTCGGACAGGCCCCTGCCGGATTGTTGAAAGAGAACAGTCTCGGTTCCAATTCGGAGAGAGAATAATCGCAGTGAGGACACGCATGTTTGGCTGAAAAAATGTGCTCGGATTTGTCTCCGTCGATAAAACCGATGGTGGCGAGTCCTTCAGACAAATTGATAGCGGTTTCGAAACTTTCAGCAAGACGCTGTTTGATATCGTCGCGAACCTTAAAGCGATCGATAACAACATCAATAGTGTGTTTTTTCTTTTTGTCGAGCAGAGGAACATCATCAAGATCTACCACGATTCCGTCCACGCGCACCCGCACAAAGCCGTCGCGGCGCAGGGATTCAAAAATATGGAGGTGTTCACCTTTGCGCTCCCGAACTATAGGTGCGAGCAGCATCAACTTACTGCCTTCGGGCATTGCCATCACCTGGTCGACCATTTCGCTGATGGTCTGCGCGGCGAGCGGCGTATGATGAATGGGGCAGCGGGGCTCACCTATGCGGGCATAGAGCAAGCGCAGGTAATCGTAGATTTCCGTGATGGTGCCCACCGTGGAGCGTGGGTTGTGCGAGGTTGATTTTTGTTCGATGGATATTGCCGGACTCAAACCTTCCACATGGTCCACGTCGGGTTTTTCCATCATGGATAAGAACTGCCGCGCATAGGCCGACAGGGATTCCACATAGCGACGCTGGCCCTCCGCGTAAAGTGTGTCGAAAGCCAGAGACGATTTGCCGGACCCCGATAGCCCGGTGATCACAACCAGCTTATCCCGCGGTATATCGAGATCTATGTTTTTCAGATTATGAGTGCGAGCCCCACGAACCAGAATGCGATCCACAAGCTACCCCTGTAATAAGAACTGAGCGCAGCGCCGATCGCTGCGCGAAAGGGGGCTAGTATACGAAAATCCGCAGAAGGGGAGATCAGATTTTTGAAGAAGACCTGTATAAAATTACAGGTCTTCCATGTCGCGCACCCAATTGCTGGCTTCGAGCCGATTGCGTACGCCAATCTTTTTGTAGACGTTATAGAGGTGGCTTTTTACGGTGTGTTCGCTGACTTCCAATGCCGCCGCAATATCGAGATTGGTGGCGCCATTTTTGATCAGCCGGAGAATCTGCCTCTCCCTCTTCGTCAGTTTTATGTCCATGTGGCGAATGGACGGAGCGCGACGGTTTTTTTCCAGAAAATGATGGAGCAGGCGGCGCGGTACCCAGTATTCACCGCGCAGCAGACATTCGAGGCCGCGAATCAGTTGTTCCTGGTCTGTGTCGGTAAAAAACAAGCCGGATATACACGGCCAATCCAGCAGATTTTCGTGTTCACTGTTGTATTGGGCGTTGAGGAGCGCAGCGGTCAGTGGTTGATCGTGGGAATGCACATCGTTGATGAGATCTCGCAATTCATCTGCGCTCAGTCCATGGCAGTCGATAAGCAGCAGATGATCGGCAGTCGTATCGGGTGCGAGGTGGGAGATGATGGCGCAATCAATACCGATTTTCTCGGTTATCAACGATGCGAGCAGCCCCGTCTGCAGGCTGTTGTTCAAGGAATACAGCGATATACCCTTTACATCGGGGCGTGCTGAAATTGCGGTCACAATATTGTCTGCCTTATGTTGGTTCCTGACCATGAGAGCGAGCCGAACCGGTCGCATTGTCCACAGAAAACGGCGGGAATTATGCCTAAATTCCCGTTTCCCCGAAAGAGTTTAGCTGTTCAACGGATTAGCTGCGGCCTCCCAATCTAGCACTTTGACGCTGCCGCGCCCACTTTAGTCGCTGCAGAAGCGGGCCTAACTGGCCCATAACTGCGAAGCAAATCCTTTGGGTCACTCGTTGCGGCTGCTAGAATGCCGCACTTTTTGTGAAGAGTGAGAGTGAGCTGTGAGCAGTGGCAGGCCGTTTTCGGAGATGCGAGTGGTGGCGACGCTGTCGCTTCTGTACGTCTTTCGCATGCTCGGGTTATTCATGGTGTTTCCAGTCATGATGATTTTTGGCGCTCGCTACGAAGGTGCGACGCCGTTTCTGCTGGGATTAGCATTGGGTGGCTACGGTTTGACGCAAGCGATTTTTCAGGTGCCTTTAGGGTTGCTTTCGGATATTTGGGGGCGCAAGCCCGTTATTTATCTTGGCCTCGCGGTATTCCTGGTGGGCAGCGTTGTGGCGGCTTTGACGGATTCGATTTGGGGGCTGGTGATTGGCCGCGCATTACAAGGCGCGGGGGCAATCGCCAGCGCGGTTATGGCGTTGGTTGGCGATCTTACCTCAGAACAGAACCGCACTCGTGCAATGGCGGTGATCGGTGCATCCATCGGCATGTCATTTTCTGTTGCTATGGTATTGGGGCCAATGCTCGCGGCGATGGGTGGCCTGTCGTCAATTTTCTGGGTTTCAGCCTGCCTTTCTCTAGTTGGCGTAGCCATTCTCTATTTATTAGTACCTGACCCTCCGGCCAATGTGCGGCAGGGCTCCGATGGTTTGGCTGTGCCTGCGCTGCTGCTGGGGGCTGTGCGCAATTTTGATTTGATCCGACTGAACTTCGGTGTATTCGCTTTGCATTTTGCGTTGACGGCGATGTTTGTCGCTGTGCCGCTGGTGCTTGATGACGCTGGTATAGATGCGCAAAAACACTGGCACTACTATCTGCCTGTGATGGTGATCGCGTTCATCCTGATGTTGCCCTTTATGTACATTGCGGAGCGCAAACGCAAAATCAAATTGGTCTTTGTGGGTGCGGTGGCGCTGTTGGTGGTCGCTGAAGGTTTTCTGGCTTATGTCCACACTATTGGATTGTGGCTGGTGGGGCTGTTGGTGTTCTTTACCGGCTTTAATCTGCTCGAGGCAACCCTGCCATCGTTGGTCAGCAAGATGGCGCCGGCCGGCAACAAGGGCACTGCAATGGGTGTGTACTCTACCTGTCAGTTTCTCGGTGCTGCGTCAGGTGGTGTCGTAGGCGGATTTTGTTATCAGTATTGGGGATTTGACAGTGTGCTGATTGCGGCGCTGGTGGTGAACCTTCTGTGGTTGGCTATCGCAACCGGTATGCGCCCGCCGCGTTATCTCACCAGCGTTTGTGTCCCGCTCGAGCGCGAGTTGGAGGTCGATGACATTCAGAATAGCGTACCCGGAGTGGTGGAAGCGCTCTGGGTGAAAGAGCAGGCCCTGCTCTACCTGAAGGTCGATGACCGCTTGTTCGAAAAGGCGCGCTTGAATACGTTTCTGCATGAGATGAGAACTCTCTGAGGTGTAAGATTGCGGCGCGAACATATAGACTGATGCCCCATCGATATCAGTAAAAATTTCTGGAGGTTAGTGTGGCAAGCCGTGGTGTCAATAAAGTTATTCTGATAGGCAATATAGGGCAGGATCCGGAAGTCCGGTATACGCCGGGCGGCAGTGCTATCACCAATATCAGTGTGGCAACGTCCGAAGCTTGGAAAGACAAGCAGACCGGGCAATCCCAGGAGCGCACTGAGTGGCATAGAGTGGTGTTCTTCAACCGCTTGGCTTAAATTGCCGGGGAATATCTGCGCAAGTGTAGCAAGGTCTATATCGAAGGTTCGTTGCGAACCCGCAAGTGGCAAGACCAACAAGGTCAGGACCGCTACACAACGGAAATTGTCGCCAATGAAATGCAGATGCTGGATGGTCGCGGCAGCGAGGGAGCCTCATCATCTCCGTCACCGTCCTATGGCGATTACGGCGCACCTGCGCCGGCCCAGTCATCTGGTCGGCCCGCTCCTGCGAACAATCCGCGTTCAGCTCCGCCCTCTGCAGCACCGGCCCCCGATTTCGATGGCTTTGATGACGATATCCCGTTCTGATCGGGTATCGCGCCCCCGTCGCTGGGGTGTCTCTCATGTATATCGAAGGGATAAGCTACCCAGGGGTTGGGATGCACTACGTCGGTCGGGAAATCTGTGGCTTTCAAAGTTTTATTGACAGAACATCTTTCACCTTTTGGCTCCGCGCTTATGCGCGGCTTCGAAGCCCATTCGACGTCAATTATCGGTGTCGATGATCCTGACGACTTGAGCCACCTGGTCGACCTGCACAAACCCGCGATTATCATCAATCCACCCTCCTTGGGTGCCGACGTAGACCACCGGGATCTTGTCGAGCAGGCGCACAACTTGTTCGAGTTAAGTCGCCTTCATGAATCCGTCTTGATTCATTTCTCCTCGCATCATGTATTTGGGTCCGGGCAATACGGTGTCGGCTTGGTGGAGAAGGATTCGCCATTGCCGGAAGATACCTGCGGTCGGGAGCTGCTGGCGCAAGAGGAGATCATCGCCAGCTGGCAGAAATCGGTGATCGTCCGCCTGCCGTGGGTGCTGGATCTGCCCGGGGGCATTCTCGAATCCATGTGCCATACCATGCTTTACGAAAGTGAATGTGTGGTCTCGGATGTTTGGCGCGGCTCGCCGATTTTTATTGAGGATGCTGTGCGACTGGCCCTGGCGATGACTCAGCAGATTCTATGTGGTGCCAGCAACTGGGGTTGCTTCCATCTGCATTCCAGCGACAGCTGCTCGGAGGCGGAGTTGGCGGATCATATCGCCCGGTTATTGCAGAAGCAGGGTTACGAGATCGCCGCCATTGCATTGGCTGCCGTGGAGCAGCGTTTTATTCCGTCCAACGGCTGGCTCAAAGGGCAGCGTTGCACCAACAATTTCGGTTTTCAATATCGCAGCTGGCGGCAGGGAATAAAGGCGAGGGTCTTGGACTGGCTTGAGGTTGAGATCAAAGCTGGGTGCTTGGCACCTGCTGTGGCGTCATAAGAGGGCGCGACTCCTTTCGCGCGGGTTTCTGATCAGTTGTATCGCTGGAAAATCAAGGTGGCGTTAGTGCCGCCAAAGCCAAAGCTGTTCGACATCACTTTGTTGAGTTTACGTTGCGCAGTTTGCAGCACGATCGGCATGCCTTGCGCCTCCGGGTCGAGGGTCTGAATATTGGCCGATGCAGCAATAAAATCGTGTTCCATCATCAGCAGGCTGTAGATCGCTTCCTGAACACCGGTAGCGCCGAGAGAGTGACCTGTCAGTGACTTGGTGGAGCTAATCGCCGGGATCTGGTTGCCAAACACTTCGCGCACGGCACGCAGCTCTGCGATATCACCGACAGGTGTAGAAGTGCCGTGTGAATTGATGTAGTCGATAGGCGAGCTGTCGGTCATGGCAATCGCCTGGCGCATGCAGCGCGCGGCGCCTTCGCCGGATGGGGCGACCATGTCATAGCCATCGGAGGTCGCGCCGTAACCGGTCAGTTCGGCGTAAATTTTAGCGCCGCGAGCAAGAGCGTGATCCAGGGATTCAATCACCAAACAGCCACCCCCGCCCGCGATCACAAATCCGTCGCGATCCGCATCATAAGCGCGCGAGGCTTTTTCCGGGGTCGCATTGTATTTCGTCGACAGTGCGCCCATGGCATCGAACAGCCCTGTCAATGTCCAATGCTCTTCCTCGCCGCCGCCGGCGAATACCACATCCTGTTTGCCCAGCTGTATCAACTCCATGGCATTGCCAATGCAGTGTGCGCTAGTTGCGCAAGCGGAGGAGATTGAGTAGTTGACGCCTTTGATTTTGAATGGGGTGGCGAGACAGGCGGAGGCAGTGCTGCCCATTGTCTGGGTCACGCGATAGGGGCCGGCTTTTTTCACGCCTTTGCTGCGCATTATGTCGGCGGATTCCACAACACTTTTGGTGGAGGCACCGCCGGAGCCCACGATAATGCCGGTGCGCTCATTCGACACTTCGGCGTCGCTTAGACCGGAGTCTTTTATGGCATTTTGCATGGCGACATAGGCGAAGCCTGCAGCGTCGCCCATAAATCGGAGGTTTTTGCGGTCGATGTGCTCGGCGAAATCAATGCTGACAGAGCCGGAGACCAGACTGCGAAAGCCTTGTTCCTCGTAGCTCGGATTGTATTTGACTCCTGAGCGGCCCGTTTTGAGCGCGTCCAACACCGTAGCGATATCGTTGCCTAAACAGGACACTATCCCCATTCCGGTAACAACAACACGTTTCATACACAACCTCTTGTAGCTGGGATATCAGATCTGGATGGAGTTCTCGGCTGTTCGCGCCGTTGCCGAAGTGAGTCG
>JAEZGT010000149.1 GCA_023416875.1 Pseudomonadota bacterium | reverse complement strand
CGACGAAAAGCCGCAAAAACTGCGCGGCGGTTATTCACCCACCGAACTCTGGGCGCAACTTAACCTCGACAGTTTTCCCCTCGACCTCCTGACCCCTTGGGTCGCAGATCTGCAAGGCGGCAGTGTTAGCGGCAGCGCCGAACTCAATTGGCTGCACCAGGAGCCGGAACGCTGGCCCAACGCCGCCGCCGACGCCAAGGTCAGAGTGACCTATTTGAATCAGACTCTCGACGCCAGTGTTAATGGCCGCTTGGAAAACAAACTGCTTACCTTGCAATCGAGTTCGGTGCAATTGGAAGAGGCTCTGCTGCGCGCCGAGGGCTTACTTGATCTAGCGGGAACTGGCAGCAATCTGAAAGGCACACTTGATCGCTTCGACACCCGCCTGTTGGCCAACTGGTCGGTTCCCGTTCCCGAAGGCCTGCAGGCGCGCGCGCCACAAACCCGGTTCCTCCTGAAGGGTTCGCTGCAAAATCCACAAGTCACTGTTGAGACCTCCGTCGAAGGTCAATACCAGGAGCGTGGGTTTTCTCTGTCCGTCAAAGGTGGCGCTTCGCGAGAAAAGGCGCAATTCTCCAGCGCCCAATTGGTCAGCGGCGACAGCAAGGTTCAGGCGAACGGCGTGCTCGATTGGACCGGCACCACCACCAATCTGCAGGTGAGCTTCGAACATTTAACCCAGGAGCTTCTGAGTCTGGCGCCAGAAAATATGACCGAGGTGGTACAGGAGGAATTGAGCTTTGATGCAGGTGGCGCTTTGCAGGTATCCGGGCCGTTGCAAAAACCTGCCGTTCAGATCAAAGGTGTGGTCACCGGCGCGTATCGCACCCCTGCCGAAGAGCTCCCCTACCGTCTCGGGATCGACGGCAGCGTTAAAGTGGGCACGCTGCAAGAGCTCAAGCTGGATGTGCAGCGGATGGAGCTCGACATCTTCGATAAACCAACGCTCGTGCTGAACGGACATTACGATGTGCAAGCCATGGATTTACAGTTACGTTTGGAAGCTTTGCCAACCCGAATGCTGGCAGCATTGGGCTGGCAAAAGCTGGACGGTGAGGCCGAAGCCGATATCCAGGTACAAGGCTCACTGCAGCAGCCAGTCATCAACGGTTTTATCGAATATCGCGACCAGCTACCAGGGCGAGGCGGACGGGTACCGGTCGCGATTCACACACAGATGAATACCGAGGGCGAGGAATTCAACCTGCTCACCACCATCAAACACAATGATGAACCGGCGGGAAGTCTCACCATGTCTATTCCCCTCGGTTTATACCTGCAGCCGCCTCCCGGACAACAGGGCACGCCGCTGTTTCTCGACGCTAAGGGCAACTGGGATTTGCGTTTCCTGCGCCTATTTGCCGATCTCGATAATCACCGTATTGACGGCAAGCTGGCTGCGGATTTCACGGTGCGCGGAACGGCCGAGGAGCCGCTGTTTGTCGGTGAGCTGAAACTGTCGCAAGGTACCTACAGCAACCCCGTGACCGGTACGCAACTGGATGACATCCAGGTCACCCTACAGGGCAACGGGCAGAGTGTATTGGTGAAAGATGCCCGCGCGCGCAGCGGCGACGATGGCACTGTCACTCTTGCCGGCGAAATCCATTGGCAAGAGCAGCGACGCCAACAGCCAGACGCCATCAACCTCGCGCTGGAACTGCGCAACGCGATGCTGCTGCATCGCCGGGATCTGCAAGGCGAAGTGCAGGGTAAACTCGATGTCAACGGCAGTTTTGATGAGCTGTGGATTAAAGGTGAAATGGAAATTTCACCACTCAACGCCAGCGTGGAATCAGCGATTTCCAACTCCATTCCGGAAATCAAAGTCACGGAAGTGAGTGACGAAGAGCGCCAGGCAAAAGCCTCTCAGCTGCCAATCATTCATCTGGATATCGCCTTGTTTACAGACCGGCAGGCATACCTGCGCGGACGCGGGCTGGATACGGAATTGAGCGGTCGCATCGTGGTGCAGGGCACCGCCACCAAGCCGAGCTATAACGGCCTCTTCACTACCCGCCGGGGCCATATCGAATTATTCGGCAAACGTTTTGTGCTGGAAAACGGCGAAGTACGCTTCAACAACGATGGTGCGATATTGCGAATTCCCGCAGTGTATAAAGCGATCAGCGGCGAAATCGAAGAAATTCGCGCGGAGCTGTACGGCACCGCCGACAAACCACAATTAAAACTCTCTTCCGTGCCGGCGCGGCCGGACGACGAAATACTCGCGCGCCTGATTTTCGATAAATCCATTCAGGAAATCACTGCATTCGAAGCCATTCGCTTGGCGGGTGCGGTGCGCACGCTAAGCAGCGGCGGCGGCTTCGACCCGGTGGACAGCGCGCGGCAAATGCTCGGCGTGGACGCTCTCACTATTGACAACAGCACCACGGAAAATGGTTCCGGTGTGAGCGTGGGCGTCGGCAAATACATCAGCGAAAAAGTCTATCTGGAATTAAAACGTACACCCAATCCAACGCAACCTTGGCAGGGCTCGGTGCAAATTGAACTCACACCAAAATTGACATTGCAAAGCGGTACCAGTGCAGAAGGTGGCGGCGGGGCGGAATTATTATGGAAAAGGGATTACTAGCGAGGGAGGAAGCGGAGGCAACTTGCCACCTCCGCTGCCGGTCCTGCATAAACGCCAGGACCAGAAATGACTTCAATTAGAAGCTGAAAGATACACCGGCAGAGAAGCCGGTTAACTCTGCTTCATCTTTATCCACGTAGCTCATATATTCGGCATTGATTTTCAGGGTTTCCGTCACTTTAAAATCTGCGCCTACGCCGAATGAAAGATCTGATTCAGAATCTGAGCCGCTGAACTCATCAAAAGACCAAGATGTTTTTCCTTTGGTGTAACCCAGAATGGCGTATGGGTAGAAAATTTCGCCGACGGGGATACCGCCGCGCACGTATGCGCCGTAAAAGTTGTCAAGTTCCACTTTTACGCCGTCTACAGTGTCATCGCCTACGCCAAAGCCAATTCGCGCTTCTGCGGAAAGATTTTCGTTGAAAAGAGCACCGAAACGTCCATAAATGGCATTTAATGTCACTGCTTCAGAATCCAACACGGCAAAATTACCACCGGCATACAACTCCGCAGCGGATGCTGAAATAGAAGCAGAAGCGATTGAAGCGGCAAGAACCGAGCTGAGTATTGCTGTTTTTTTAAACATGGATATTTCCTTCATCAGTTTCCAAATAGGGTGAGCAGCAGGTTGCTGCTGCGCGGCGGGAAATTAGCAACAAACCGGTTAAGAGGCAATATAAAAATTGATTGTGCGTTTTAATTTGGTGCAGAGAAAATGCAAGTTTCAAAGGCGGAGGAAATATTGCTGAGAAAATCGGCGTATGTAGTCATTTCCGAATTATGTGCCAAAGCATCTGCGACCACAACTGGTAACGCGAGCATTTTGGCGGTGCGCAGCTCCTGTGCATCTTGCTTTTCCACCAGCAAACAGCGTGCGCTTTGCGCATGCGCTTGTAGGCGTCGCAATGCCTTGGCGCTCAAACGTTGTTCTGCAAATTGATTGACTGCATCCAACTGGCGCAAGTCAAATGCGGCAACAAAATGGGCATAGGTGTCGTGGTAGGCGATAAACCCATTTTGTCGGTGCGGCGATAACTTGCGCTGAATATCTGCCTGTATATGTTTTAACTGTGCCGTTTGTTGCTGCAGGCGTTCTTGCAACGTCGCACGCCACTCTGGGCGCAATTCGGCCAAACGTTTTGCCAATGCTGTTTGCATTTCCACCGCATTGGCGGGGTTCAACCACAAATGCATATCCCGCCCCGCATGGTGATGGTGGTGGGCGTGGTCTTCTTCATC
>JAEZGT010000144.1 GCA_023416875.1 Pseudomonadota bacterium | reverse complement strand
ATAAGGCGGAACCCGATCCCCGAGGCTTTGGTCACTTCTGTGGCCAAAGCCTCTTTTTTTGCCTTTCATCTGGAGCTCCCCTATGAATTCGCCCCACGTTCGCTCCATCCATGGCATCCGAATCCTCAAAAGCAAACACCAAATCATAAAACGCCTGCGCAAGGAAGAGCCCGCACCCAAACTCTATGGCGACCAGGTCTGGCACTCCAGCTTTCTCATCATGGAATATCTGGCGCAGCATCCCCTGCCGCAGCGGCAGCGGATTATGGATATAGGTTGCGGCTGGGGATTGTTGGGAATTTACTGCGCTAAGCACTTCGCCAGCGACATAGTTTCGGTGGATGCGGACAGCGGCGTGTTTCCTTATGTACGCACCCACGAAACGCTGAACGACGTTTCGGTTCGCACAGAACAGGCGACCTTCAACGAATTGAAACACGCGGATTTTGCCGAGCAGGATGTCATAGTTGGAGCCGACATTTGCTTCTGGCCGTCCATGGTCAAGGAACTCAAAGCCTTAATCTCGCGCGCCATGATGGCTGGCGTGAAGAAAATCATCCTGGCCGATCCTGGCCGCACCACCTTTTTGCAGCTCGCCGAGCACTGCAAGGAGAACTACTTCACCCGACTGGAGCCTTGGCAATCTCAGGAGCAGACCACCTCAAAAGGCATGCTGCTGATCATCGAAAACCCCCTAGCGCTGGCGGCCTGATCCGCAGACGGTGCCATAGCTCGCCACTTGCGGCGTAGAAACACACCATCGCGAGGGCGAAATTCCACTCCACTATGTTCTCCGCCTGAAACTGGTTGGCCGGTTGCGCGATGGTAACGCCCAGAGAAGAAAGGCCAATGCACCACTGGGCAATCACCAACCCCCACAAGACCTTCAACCAGACCCGAGCTTGGGGTGGTATCTGCAGCTTGGCCGTGCTGAGCGAGTGCAGGCTCAGCAGTTGTGCCAAGGCCGCAAAGGCGAAATAAAACGTCACACCGAAGCGGCGCATAAAGCGGTAAAAATCGCCTTGGGAACCGAGAAAATTGGCGTAGAGCACAAGCGATAGTGCGGAAATGATGCCAAGGGCGAGGATCACTTGGTGTTGGCGGCGCCTTCCAGCCATAGTTTCCAGCCAACTGAACTGCAATACCCAATAGAAAACCAGCAACATGCTGAGCGGCATCATAAAGCCGCGGAACCAGAAGAGTGCGTCGCCGTTACGCACCCCTCGACTGATGGATGTGCACCCCTCCCAAAGAGGGATACAGGCTTCTGCCACCTGTTGATGAATCGCAATCTGATAACCGCCTACAACGGCAAGCAGTGGAATTATGGTGTTGAGCCAGGCAACGAATCGGGGGATGATCGCGAGCATCTTACCTGGATGCTCGTTCAATTAATGGACGGGCTTTGGCTGCGTAGAAATTCGTCATGGGAAGGCAAATTGCCGACCATACCGCGAATAGCCTGACGCGCCATATTCAAGGTCGAGGTAATACTCTCCAACTCCAAATTGTTCACCCTTGGGCAGTGTTTGCGCGGGCGTATGCCCATGCCTTCGAATACCGACTGCCAGCTGGCGCTGCGGAAGAGTTCGTCCACCCCTTCCTGCAATGCTCCATGACCTTGGAACAGCTCAATACGTTCGCGCAACGAATCCGGCATGGTCATATTGCGGCACCAGCGCCAGAAGGGTGTGTCCTCCCGATTGGTGGCGCAGTAGTGCAGCACAATAAAGTCGCGCACTTCTTGATAGTCCGCTGAGATACGCCGGTTGTATTCGCGCACCAGCGCTTTATCGCAATCGCGGTCGGGGAAATATCTCAAGAAAAAGTCCATGCCGCGGGCGATCAAATGAATGGCAGTGGATTCCAGCGGCTCGACGAAACCCGCCGCCAAGCCCAAAGCCAAACAGTTGTTATGCCAGATCTCACGGCGCCTGCCAGAGGTAAATGGGATGGTTTTGACCTCCTCCAACACCTCACCCTCTGCGTGGCGAAGCAAGGTCGAGCGCGCATCAGCGTCGGAGCAAAACGCGCTGGCATAAACATACCCCTGCCCCACCCGATGCTGCAGTGGAATATTCCACATCCACCCGGCGCGCCGTGCCGTGGCTCGGGTGTAGGGGGGAATCGGAGAGACACCCGTAGTTTTGACGGCGACGGCGCGGTTGCAGGGCAGAAACTCGGACCAGTCCTCGAAGCCAACCCCCAGGGCTTTATCGATCAGAACGCCGCGAAAACCGGTGCAGTCGATAAAAAAGTCGCCTTCCAAGCGGCGACCGTCCTCCAGCAGAACAGATTCCAGAAAGCCATTTTCACGCTGCTGCGCGGACACCACCTTGCCCTCCGCACGAGTGACGCCGCGCGCTTCGGCATAACGGCGCAGGTATTGCGCCACCATAGTCGCATCCACATGGAAGGCATAGCCGGCGCCACCAATGGGTGTGTTCTGCGCTTCACCCGGCAGGAAAAACCGACCGCTCTCGGCCATCACGGCGCAGGGCGAAAAGTCCTGTAATGATGAGGTGTCTCCCGCTTGGCGCGCGCGCAGCCAACATTGATAGAAATCGTGCTGGCCAATGCGCTTACCGATAACGCCGAACGGATGGAAATAGCGCTCGTTGCGCTCGCGCCAATCCACAAACTTGATGCCCAACTTATAAGTGGCCTGGGTGGCCTGTATAAAATCGCGCTCATCAATTCCCAGACGCTGGATAAGCCCGACAAATGGTGGGATGGTCGATTCACCAATCCCAATAGTCCCTATATCCGCAGATTCCAACAGTTCGACGCGACACAAATCTCGCTTCAAATGATGCGACAGCATGGCTGCAGCCATCCAACCGGCGGTGCCACCACCGATGATTACGATTTTGCGAAGAGGATTCATAGGGCTTTATATCTCTCGTTAATCGGCACTGTGGGTTACCAATCGCGGTTTTCCACTAGCAGACCTGTCGGATCCGGTTCACGTCCTGTGCTGTATCGCCAATAAGCAGGGCTACAAGCCTGGACTGCCCGCCTCATAACGTCAATGGCCTTGTGGCGGGGGAAGCTCGCGCGCCAGGTGAGCACCAACTGGCGCGACGGCGCCGGATTGGTAAAGGGACGCACGCTGATGACATTAGTGGCATAGATCGGCAACTGCGCCGCGGCCAGCGGCAATATGGTCACGCCGAGGCCGGACGCCACCATATGCCGAAGGGTCTCCAGCGATCCCG
>JAEZGT010000141.1 GCA_023416875.1 Pseudomonadota bacterium | reverse complement strand
ATCTTCAGTCAATATCCGAGCCTGCTCAAAGACGAGCACGCCATTGAGTTTATCTGCGATTACCTGCGCATCATGATCAGCGGCAGCATGGCGACCCATGAACTTGAAGCCTTGATCGACCAGGAACTGGAAGCCCATCACCAGGAGTCCGCGCTGGTTCCCAACGCCATCTCCAAGGCGGCGGATGGATTGCCCGGTTTCGGTATCGTTGCTGCGGTACTGGGCATTGTGATCACCATGGGCAAACTCGGCGGGCCGCCGGAGGAGCTTGGGCACTCGGTGGCGGCGGCGTTGGTGGGCACCCTGCTGGGCATCCTTTTCGCCTACGGCTTTATCGGCCCCTTCTCATCCTACCTCGAGCACAAGAATCGCGATGAGGAACGCTTTTACGAGTGCATCAAAGCCTGCTTTATCGCCTCCATGAATGGTATGCCGCCGCAACTGGCGGTCGAGTTCGGCCGCAAGGTCCTGTTCCACAGCGTGCGTCCGAGCTTCGCCGAACTGGAAGAGCAGTACCGTGGCAAAAAGTAAATCCGAGGCGGGATCGCCATCCATCATTATCGTCCGCAAGAAAAAGGGACACGGCCACGGCTACCACGGCGGTTCCTGGAAAGTGGCGCTGGCGGATTTTATGACCGCGATGATGGCGTTTTTTCTGTTGATGTGGCTGCTCGAGGCCGCCACTCCCAAAGAACTGGCGGCGATTGCGGGGTACTTCCAGGAGCCAGGACGCAAGGCGCTGGTCGGACCAGGTGGCGCCGACGCTTCCGTCATTGATCTGGCCGCGCCCATGGAAAATCAGCCGACCATGGAAACCGGCAAATCGAGCCCCCTGGACTCCGCCGGCATCATGGGCAACAGTCCCGACGATATGCCTCAGGAAACAGAAAAGGATCAGGAGGATCTCAGCGAAAGCGCGTTGGTGGAGCAGCTCGCCGCCCTGGAGCGCAAGCAACTGGAAGAGTTGGAGGAACAGTTGATCCAGGAGATCAACAATATGGATTCGGCGCTGAATCTGCTGAAAGATCAGATCCGCCTGGAGTTCACCGAACTCGGCCTGAGCATTCAGGTCATCGACCGCGAGCGCCGCACCATGTTTGACGAGGGCAGCGCGCGCCTGCATACCTATTCCGAAGAAGCACTGCACGCACTGGCGTTGATCATCGACAAGGTGCCCAACAAAATCAGCATCGTCGGCCACACCGACGCCAAGCCCTACAGCGCCGGCGCGCGCTATTCCAACTGGGAACTCTCCAGCGACCGTGCCAACAGTGCTCGCCGCGCCCTGCTCGGCGGCGGTTATCCCGAAAGCAAAGTCATTGCGGTGCAGGGCATGGCGTCCATCGCCCCGCTGGTGCCGCAGAACCCCACGGATCCGAGCAACCGTCGCATAGCCATAGTGGTGCTGAAGCAGCAGGTGGCGGACGCCATGATGAAAGTCGATCCCCAGAACGGCCAGGATCTGCTGCAGCAGATCCCCAAAGCTGCCCGCGATGCGCCTCTGCAGGTGATGAGCGAGAGCGAGATCGACCGCGCCATAGATGCAAACGCGCCGCCTCGCTAGTTAACAACATCGCGGGTTAACAACTTCGCAGGTTAACAACTTCGCTAGTTAACAACGTCGCTAGTAACAAGCTCGCTGGGTAAAACCTTAATCGCGAAAGTTGGTGAACTGGAAGGGCTGGCCGAGTTGGGCCTGGCGCACCAGGGCGATGACGGCTTGCAGATCGTCGCGGCTCTTGCCGGAAACGCGCACCTGATCTCCCTGAATCGCCGACTGCACTTTGATCTTGCTCTCCTTGATCAGCTTGCTGAGTTTTTTTGCCACTTCCTGCTCGATACCCTGCTTGAATTTCACCGCAATACTGTAGGTTTTGCCGGAGTGAACCACTTCGCCCACGTCCATGGTGTCCACATCCACATTGCGCTTGATGAGCTTGTTGCGCAGCATGTCGACCATTTGCTGCAACTGAAAATCCGCCTCAGCGGTCAGTTTGGTCTCCTCCTTGGTCCACTCAAAGCTGGCTTCCACGCCGCGAAAATCAAAACGGGTTTCCAGCTCGCGCTGGGCGTTCTCCACCGCGTTGCGCACTTCCTGCATATCCACTTCGGAAACTATGTCAAATGATGGCATCTTGATGACCTCGTGTTGAATGGGAACGACCGGTGCCTGCGCCGGCAAAGGGCGCAAGTCTAACAAGGACATCAGAGGTTTTCAGTCAGAGTTGGGATGAGCCGGTGATCACCCACTGGAAGCTGTCGACGTATTGCTTGTCCGCCAACGGAAAGGCCAAGTCGAGGTGCAGCACCTTGCCGGTTTTGGCTTTGCTCGAGGCCATGCGCAAACCCAGACCGACATTACTCAGATGGGTGGCCTCGCCGTAACCCGCTCCCCAGGTGCGACCGGCATCAACGTACATCACAGCGCCCAGGCGCAGCAGGTTGAACAGGTGCAGATCGGAGATGTAGCGGCGCTCCACCCGGAATACATAACGTTTGTCACCGCGCTGATAATCGGTGGGGTAGCCGCGCATATCATGGCCGCCGCCCAAGGTGAGTTCGCGGTGCTGCGCGAGCTGGTGGCCCTCGTCGTAGCGCAGCTGCACGTACCAGCGGTGTTTGGTACCCATTAAATAGTGATAACCGAGATCGCCGCTCCACACCCGCTCATTGGGCAGCTCGTTGTTGTGGTAGCGGCGCCCTTCAAACGTGGAGGTAAATTGCAGCAGATGATGCTCTCCGATCCCCCATACATCGCTATACCCCGCTTCGTAACGCACAAACTCGTGATCATTGCCTAGGTCGGAGCCGCCGTAACCGACGCGCGCCCAGGCATCCATTCCGGTGGCGACGTCTTCCGTTTTGTGCAGCATGTAGAGGTTGCGATAGACCGCGAAACGATTCTCCAGGTACTGATATTGCAACCAGGGATACACCAGATTCTCATCTACAGGCACCCCCATCTGGGTCTCTTCGGTGGTGCGGAAAATGTGGCGCTCCTGGGTGACACCGAAACCCAAGCGATGCGCCCGCACGCGACTGCGATCAAACGCCCAGGCGGCGGAAACTTCGTGCAACTCTGAGACGTGTTTGAACTCGTTGATGTCCTCGTCGCGGTAGCGGATGGTCTCATCTTGGGTGATATCCCAATTGCGCGTGCCTGCCGCCCAGGGAGTCTGTACCGAGAAGAACGGCTGCTCGATGGCAATATGGGTCTGCTGACCGTCGCTGGTATCCGCGAAACCCAAGGTTGTTTCCAGGCGTGAATTGAACAGATGGGGGCTGTAGAACCCGACGGAGGTACTGGAGCGGTCGCGGTCTTTGTCGTAGCCGACGGTCAGGGTAGTGCCGGTACCGAACAGGTTCTCTTCGCTGAAACCAAATCCGTGTTTGTTCTCCCCGCCCTCCCGACCAACGTTCACCTGCGGGTCGAGGGTCCAGATATCCCGGGTGGTAACCAACAACGCCACTCGGTCACCGCACACGGCGTCCACCACCACAAAGGCATTGCCGAGATAGGGACGCGTGCGCAGCAGGCGCTCGGATTCAGCCACCCGGTCCGGCTCTACCGTCTCACCAGCGCGAAACAGCAACTGTGATTCGATTACTCCCTTGCGAGTGTCCACATGCAACCAGTTGAAAAAACGGTAGATTGCGTTGTTCTCGCGGGGGTCGCGGGTATCAAACACGTCGAGCGTGCGAAAGCGGATGGCGGCGATGGTCTTGCCGGCGTGGACGTTGTAATTCTCGGCGACGGACACTTCCGCCGGCT
This sequence comes from Pseudomonadota bacterium, assembly GCA_023416875.1. Taxonomy (GTDB): domain Bacteria; phylum Pseudomonadota; class Gammaproteobacteria; order Pseudomonadales; family Cellvibrionaceae; genus UBA5868. The sequence goes on along the minus strand of JAEZGT010000141.1, from coordinate 997 downwards.
CTAAGCCAGAACAGGCATCGATCGGTTGCTCTTCGTCCTGTGCCCAAACTGGGAGGGCGAAGACGCTTAACAGCGCCGACAAAACCGAGCCAGCACACAACCGCTGTGCCTTAGCTCCGTACCGCTCCGTCTCTCTGCCACTCATGTGATGCCTTATCTAATGCGCTCTGCGCTGGTTATTAAACGGCCGCTCTTGCAATGCCACCGGCATGCGCCTAGTGTGCTGCCAAAGCCCGTCCCGCAGAAGACCCAATGCCCTTGCAGAACTTTCTCAACCGTATCGAGCGCGCCGGCAATCGTCTGCCTTCTCCCACGCTTCTGTTTATATACCTCACCGCAGCGGTACTCCTGCTGTCCGCTGGCGCACATTGGCTCTCCATAGTCGCTGTGCACCCTATTAATGGCGCCACCATTCCCGCCGTCAATCTGCTCAGTCGTGACGGTCTGGCCCGCATACTGACCAGCAGCGTCAGCAATTTTACCCAATTCGCTCCGGTGGGCACGGTGCTGACCGCCGTGCTCGGTATCGCCGTGGCAGAGCACTCCGGCCTGCTTTCCGCCGCGCTTCGCGCCACGATTCTCAAAGCTCCAGCACAATTGCTGACCTTTTCCGTAGTGCTCTGCGGCGTTCTGTCGAGCATTGCCCAGGATACCGGTTACGTCATACTGCTGCCTTTGGCCGCCATCATATTTCTCGCTTCCGGCCGCCATCCAGTGGTGGGTATAGCCGCCGCCTTTGCCGGTGTTTCGGGAGGCTACAGCGCCAATCTCCTTCTCACGCCTTTGGATCCTCTGCTCGCCGGCATCAGCACTGAAGCCGCCCGCCTGGTGGCGCCGGGTTACGTGGTCAATGCAGCCGCCAACTACTACTTTATGGCCGCTTCCACTTTGGTCATCGCCGCCGCCGGCACCTGGGTCACCCACAGTCTGGTTGCGCCGCGTTTTCCAAAGTATGGCGCAGAAGATTCCCAGATGAAGGCCAAGGGCGACCACACCC
>JAEZGT010000104.1 GCA_023416875.1 Pseudomonadota bacterium | reverse complement strand
GTCTTCAGGTGAGCATTGGCTTCCCCTGTCTGACCCGCGCTGTTGAGAAAGGCAAAATACGCCAGATCAACGTCAATATTTTTGCCGGCGCTTTCGCGCAACAATCCCGCCTGGTCGCGAATGGTTTTTTGGGCGTCTTCTTTGCGCCCTGCCAGCGCCTGAACCCGCGCCATCAACAAGCGTGCATGCAGTTCCTGTTCAGAACCCAGGCGCTGTGAGCTGAGCAGCTTGTCGAGGCAGCGTTTGCTGTCATCCAGCACATCCGTTTTTTCCAGGTCGATGTTGTGTTCGAGAGAACTGGCCGCAGTGTTGAGAAAACGCAGGGCATCGGAGACATCCTGGTGACAAGAGAATTCGCCAAGCTTCATGGCATCACCCGCGGCGCGCATAGCCCGAACGACGTCGCCATTGCTCTCCGCGACTTCAGACAGTTTGCGCTGGCGTAGAATTGAGCGCGGGCACAGCTCCACCGCTTTTTCGATAGTGCTCTGCAGCGCTTCGAGATCGTGTTCCTGTTCGAGGATATTGGCAATTTCATCGTGAGCTGGCAGATACAAACGGCTATCGCCGATCAAGTCCTGCAGTTCCTGCTTAGCGCCGGCCTTATCACCGAGGGCGTAATGCACCTTGGCCAAGCCGAGCACCGCCCAATCGAGCTGCCGTCCTTCCAGCACTTCCTGATACAGGCTTTCCGCTTCTCGGTAGCGCTTTTGTCGCAGTAGTGTTTCCCCAAGCAACTTCTGCGCAATGGGCGTATGCCGACCGCGCTGTTCTACCAAGCGGTGGAGCTCGTCCGTCGCCCTCTCCAGCTCATCCTCATCAAGCAGCTGATAGACAGTGATCAGCGCATCGCGGATCTGGACCAGGCGCGTCAATCGCTGTTCCAACACCTGCAGGTCCAGCGGCTTCATCAAATAATCATCCGGCTCGCAATCGTAAGCGGAAAGCACCATCTCCTTGCTCGCCTCGGCAGTGACCATGATGAAGATAGTGTGGAAGTTAATTATTTTGCGAAAACGCAGTTCCTCCAGCAGCTGCTGGCCGTTTTTCCCGGCTCCGAGGTTGTAATCGCAAAGAATCAAATCGAATTTGCGCTCTTTGCACCACTTGAGCATTTCAAATGCCTTGCCCGCCTCTTCTATGTTCTTGACGCCGAGTTTGTTCAACATACTCGTCATGGCGGTACGGAAACTGGAGAAATCATCCACCACCAGGACATGAAGCTTTCCTGGGTCTTTCAGGGGCATTTCAACCTCTTTTGCAATGGGTTACGCAAGCGCCGATGGCTGTGACGCAGTTGTGTACAAGTGTAGCTGACCAGGCGGAAATGCTCGTGGCGAAGGGTGATGGAGGTCGGAGACAGGCGGCACTTAATGATGGCGCCCGTTACTCCAATAACGCAGGTCGCGGATGTCGCCAGCGAGGAGAGACTCGACATCGATAAAATGATCGACACCTCTCTCCAACATGGCAGACTCGGCTTTGGAGGGGCCTACCCCCAAAATAGTGACCAGCTTTTCACGCTGGTGTTTTCGTTCAAACGTGCGGATCGCGTTGATGCTCTCGGCATCATCACTGTTGTTTTCCACCACGATCAGGGACAAATCCTCTTCTTCGAGCAATTTGGGAATGGCGCGCAAGTCCTGGATTTTATCGATCTGCAAATCAGCGCTGCCACCGAGACGGGCATTGTCGATGGTGTTGCCCTGCCCCAGCCAGACAATGCGACACGGCCCACCATTGGTTGCTTCCGTATCGTTATCGTAGGCATCAAGCATGGCCGTGGCGGCGGTTTCGAATTCAAAAATTCCTGCGGGCTTGGCGACAAAATGCACCAGCGGGCTGGGCTGAATCATGCGGTCGGCAAAAAACTTCTTGCCGATTTCGGAACAGATAACAAACTGGTGAACATATTTGAGATCGGCGTGGCTCAACAAGTCATTGCAGAACTGCACCGGCTGATTGTCCCCTGAGGCGGCGTTGTAGACCACCCACTCGATGGCTTTGCCCATTGCCACCGCATCAACGAGAATCTGCATGGCCTTGCGATAGTGACTCACTGTTTGCACCGCAAAACCCATGGCATCCATTTCGGCGCGCTTATGGTCCAGCCAGCGTGGATTGGAATGAATAAGCAACAGCTGGCGACCCTTGAACAACAAGCGGTGGTACTCCGGACGGTCATTAGGTTCAGCGACCGCAAGGGGCAGACGCAGGCGGATATTTTTACCGTCCTGAGCGCCGGACTCATCAATGTCGAGACCACCCTTAAGCGCTTCCGCGAGCCCTTTGGCAAGCATTAGATCAAGGTCCACCACCACGCCCCGCTCCGGCTCTCCCTGGAAGAACATGCGTTTCCCTCGCTCCGACTGGCGCGCGATGGTCACGTGCAAAGCCCCGGCATCTTCGTATTCGCGCACGAATTCCACTTCAACAAAAATAACCCCGCCTTGGCTTTGCTGAATGGCGCTTTTCAACATGGTGGTAACCAATTGCCCGAGACGCCGCGGATCGCCGTACAAGCGGCTCGGCAGCGCGGGTGACAGCGCAGTTTCCAGCTCGATGCCCTTGCGCTCGGCTTCCACCACCGACCGACGCACCAAGTCTTGCAAATAGTGGCGAATGTTAAATACCCGCTCCTGCACCACCATATCCTTGTTAATCACATGATAAAAATCATCGATATTGCGATAGACGCGCTCGAAGGCGGCGCGCTGGCTGGCCAGGGTAACCGGTGAGGATGGCGCATCCTCGTCATCCGCCCGCTGGCTGTTGAGCAGCGTCTGCATCTTCTGGCTGAGCAGCTGCAGATAATCGTTGGTCAGTTGGGTTGAGGCGATGGTATCGCGCTTCTCCTCTTCCAGACTTTCTGTCCGTTTCGTCAAGGCGACTTGCGCCTCTAGGCGATCCCAATAATTGCGCGCGATCAATTCGCAGTGGTGAGTCAGAATCCAGTAATAGAACAGCAGTATGCAGCCGTAAAACACACCGATAAATTCACCGATAAAAAATGTGCAACAGGCGGCGGGCACTATGCCGAAAAACTGGTAGATCGATAAAAAGCGCTGATAGGGGGCGAACGCGTGGGCCGTCGTGGAGAAAAATACTACTGTATACAGCCAGAGCAGAGAGGCTTCGCCTTTCATGTTCATCACCAGCGTCACGCTGGCGAGCATCGCCCCCCACCAGACCGCACCAAAAAGCGTGGCGAGAAAATATTTGTTCCGCCAGCTGGTTGGCCCTCTGGGATAAATGGTGCCCATGCGAAATAGCAGATAGGCGCGCACTGCCGTCGACAGCAGCAGCCCGATGGTGAGCACGAAGGCCAGGGTGCGGTAGTGCAACAGAAAATTCTGCTCGACAAGCAGGCAGATGGTGTAGATGAGGATGTTGGAAATGAGACCGCGGCGGCTGTATTTCGCCATGCGCATGTCTGTATCACGAATAATCTGCCGGTCTTTCTGAACTTTGCTCTGCGGCTCAAACAGCTTCAGCATCGACATGCCTTTTCCGGTTCTGGAGATAGCCCTTCCACGCTGCGATTGTCCCGCCGGGCGGAAGGGCCGCACATTCTACTCCATGACAGCGGCGGGACATACCAGTTGGTTAGGTTGGTCTCCGATAAGGCTAAATCAGATTTTCTGCGTTAATTCCGGCAATGCAGTGAATAGATCGGCCGCCAAAGCGTAATCGGCGATCTGAAAAATCGGCGCGTCTTCATCTTTGTTGATGGCCACAATCACCTTGGAATCTTTCATACCCGCCAAGTGCTGAATCGCGCCGGAGATACCGACGGCGATATACAGATCGGGCGCGACCACCTTACCAGTCTGGCCCACTTGCATATCGTTGGGTACAAAGCCAGCGTCTACCGCAGCGCGGGAAGCGCCCACAGCGGCGCCAAGCTTGTCGGCCAGAGCGAACAAAAGCTGGAAATTTTCACCACTTTGCAAACCGCGACCGCCGGAGACCACAATGCGTGCCGACGTCAGTTCGGGACGATCCGATTGCGCCAGTTGCTCGCCGACAAAACTGGCAAGCCCGCTGGCCGGTTGCGCCGCAACGGATTCCACCGCCGCACTGCCACCTTCCGCCGCCACCGGATCAAACGCGGTGGTACGCACGGTCAGCACCTTAACGGGTTCATCGTTTTGCTCAGTGGCTATGACGTTGCCGGCATAAATGGGATGCACAAAAATATTGTCGCCTTCGATTGCCATCACATCGGAAACCGGCTGTACGTCGAGCAGCGCCGCCACACGCGGCAGGAGGTTTTTGCCGCTGCTGGAAGACGGCGCGAGAATGGCACGGTGTTGCCCCGCGAGCGACACAACCAACGCCGCAATATCCTCGGCGAGTTGATGTTGATAATGCTCGGCATCTGAGAGCAGGACTTTACTGACGCCCTCGCAGCGCGCCGCCGCATCTGCCACCGCTTGGCACGAAGCGCCTGCCACTAATACATGCACCTCGTCATTGAAGGCTTTCGCAGCGGCGATGGTATTACGCGTAGCTGCTTTCAGCTCGTGATTATCGTGTTCAGCAATGACCAGGACGCTCATGAAATCACCTTCGCTTCATTTTTGAGTTTGTTAATCAGTTCATCAACGCTGCCAACTTTGATTCCCGCTTTGCGCCCCGCAGGCGGTGCGACTTTGAGGAGTTTGCTGCGGCTCGTCAGTTCGACACCGAGGTCGGCGATAGCGATGGTATCGAGGGGTTTTTTCTTGGCCTTCATGATGTTGGGCAGGGACGCGTAACGGGGCTCATTGAGACGCAGATCGGTGGTCACCACCGCAGGAAGTTTGAGTTTCAGTGTCTGGAGGCCGCCGTCCACTTCGCGGGTCACCAGGGCGGCGCCGTCGGCGATTTCCACTTTGGAAGCGAAAGTGCCCTGCCCCCAACCGAGCAGTGCAGCGAGCATTTGGCCGGTCTGATTGTTATCGCCATCGATGGATTGTTTGCCGAGAATCACCAGGTCAGGTGCCTCTTTTGCTACCACCGTTTTGAGCACTTTAGCGATATTCAGAGGCTGCAGGCGCTCGCTCGTTTCCACCAAAATGGCGCGATCCGCCCCCAGTGCCATAGCGGCGCGCAGCTGCTCCTGGCATTTGCCCTCCCCCACGCTGACCACCACAACCTCGGTGGCGACGCCTTTTTCTTTGAGGCGTATCGCCTCTTCCACCGCGATTTCACAAAATGGATTGATGGCCATTTTGGCGTTGGCGATATCCACGTCCGAACCATCGCCCAAAGGGCGCACCTTAACGTTGTAATCGACCACACGCTTGATGGGGACAAGTATTTTCATGGGCTAGAGCTCCTCCTGGGGACAAAATGTCGGGGCTTGGGGGGCGCCAGTATAACGATAAACAGTCGCATCTGTGACAAGCGCACCGGACGAATCGGCGCTGCGATTTTGCGCTCAAGCGCATGATGATGGCGAAAGCGCGGGTCTCAAGCATCAAAGGCTTATGCACCTATGCGGTGAAGATCTGCTTTCTCCGCGTATACTTAGCATTTTTCAACAACTCCCGGAGCTGAGAGAGTGGAACGAGAATCGATGCCTTACGACGTGGTGGTGGTGGGTGCTGGTCCAGCCGGGCTCGCAGCCGCCTGCCGCTTGAAACAGCTCAACAGCGACATCAGTGTTTGCGTGGTGGAAAAAGGCTCTGAGATCGGCGCCCATATCGTATCTGGAGCGGTTTTGGACCCGGTGGCACTGCAGGAATTGTTTCCGGATTGGAAAGAAAAAGGCGCACCGGTAAAAACCGCCGTCACGCAGGACCATATTCTTTGGCTTGGCAGCAGCACCAAGTCCAATTCCATACCGCACTGGGCTGCCCCCAAAACCATGAACAACCACGGCAATTACATTGTCAGTCTGGCGAATTTATGCCGCTGGCTCGCGCAACAGGCGGAAGAATTGGGGGTGGAAATTTTCCCCGGCTTCGCCGCTGCGGAAGTTCTCTATGCCGAGACCGGCGCAGTCAAAGGCATTTTGATTGGCGATATGGGCGTAGGGGCGGATGGCCAACCCAAGTCCGGTTATACCCCCGGCATGGAATTGCACGGCAAATACACCTTATTTGCCGAGGGCTGCCGCGGCCATCTCGGCAAAAAATTGATTGCGCATTTTGCTTTGGATCGCGGCGTCGAACCGCAGCATTACGGCCTTGGTATCAAAGAAATCTGGAAGATCCCTGCGGCGCAGCACCAGGAAGGCTTGGTAGTGCACACCACGGGCTGGCCGCTGAGCGAAAGCGGCTCCACCGGCGGCGGTTTTCTCTACCACATGGAAGATCAGCAGGTCGCGGTTGGCCTGATCACCGACCTCGCCTACTCCAATCCCTACGTCAATCCATTCGAGGAATTCCAGCGCTTCAAGCACCACCCGGCCATTCAGCAGACTTTGAGTGGTGGCCAACGCCTGGTGTATGGCGCCCGCGCCATTGCCAAAGGCGGTTTACAGTCGCAGCCAAAAATGCATTTTCCTGGCGGGCTGCTGCTGGGCGATAACGCGGGCACCTTGAATTTCGCCAAAATCAAAGGCACGCATACGGCGATGAAAAGCGGCATGATCGCCGCCGAAGTGATTGTGCGCGCGCTAGCGGAAAATCGCGAAGGTGACGAGCTGGCGGAATTTGGCCCGTCCTATCACGACAGTTGGGCCTGGCGCGAACTGCATGCCCAGCGCAATTTTGGCCCCGCCATTCATAAATGGGGGCCGCTGTTGGGCGGTGCTTACGCATTCGTTGATATCAATGTGTTCAACGGCAAACTTCCCTGGACTCTCTCCGACCCCGTCGCGGGCCATGCCCCCTTGCACCGTGCGGCCGAATGCAAACCCATCGTCTACCCCAAGCCGGACAGTGTGATCAGTTTTGACCGACTGTCGTCAGTGTATCTGTCCAATACCAACCACGAAGAAGACCAACCCTGCCATTTACACTTGGCGTCACCCGATTTGCCCATTGCGAAGAATCTGCCGGAGTACGCCGAACCCGCGCAGCGCTACTGCCCGGCAGGTGTGTATGAAGTATTGATTGCGGAAGATGGCTCACCGAAGTTTCAGATCAATGCGCAAAACTGCGTGCACTGTAAAACCTGCGACATCAAGGATCCGGCGCAGAACATCACCTGGGTGGCACCTGAAGGCGGCGGCGGTCCTAACTATCCCAATATGTGAGCATGTAAAACCTCACTCGAAGACTGCGGTGGTTTGAGCGCCGCGCAGTTGGATGAGCATGGCCCGCAGGGTCGGCTCAGCCAACTCGGTCACCTGGTGCTCTTTCCATCGCCAGCCGCTGATTGCCTGTCCAGTTAATGTGTCCAGATGCTTGCCGGTGCGGGCGTCGAACACCTGCATAACCAAGCGCAGTTGATCACGACCCGAATCGCCGGCCGTGAGACCCCGCCGGTCATTCATCTCGCTGATACTGGACAGCTTGTCCATCGCTCCTGCCAAACCGACGCGAATCAGCACTCCCGCTCCGGTGGAATTTTCCTGGAATGACCGCTCCTGCAGACCCTCCGCCACCAACGTCGCCAGGAGCCTGTCGAGCTGGCTGCGCAAGCGCGGATATGTCTCTTGGTCATCACCGACGATATACACCGGTGCGAGATAAACGGCTGTACCCAAAGGCAAGGACCAGTAACCGGTGCGGGAAATTTTTACCGAGGTTTTCAGGCCTATATCCTGCAACGTTTTACGACCCAGCTCCCGCGTATGCTGCGCTGTGCACGCGATCAACCCCAGTGTTAATAGAGCTATGCCCACCAATCGCACTACACTAAAAAAAGACTGCCCAATCATTGAGGCCTCCAACGCCACTACACCGTATCCGGTTATCGGCGCGCAGGCGGTTCCATTTAGCCAATCCATGGTATTTCCTATGCTTGAACAACTTCTGGACCTCAAGGCCATCGACAGCCAAAGGTTCACCACTCGCAATCACCAGGAGAGCTTTCGCAAAACCATTTTCGGCGGACAGGTGCTCGCACAAGCACTGATGGCCGCAGGACGCACAGTACGCAACCGCCCCGTCCACTCCTTACACGCCTATTTTCTGCGCGCCGGCAATGTCGACAGTCCGGTGGAATACTGGGTGGAAAATCTGCGCGACGGCAATTCCGT
>JAEZGT010000114.1 GCA_023416875.1 Pseudomonadota bacterium | reverse complement strand
GTTGTATACCTGGCCAACATCGGTATTTTCATGCACCAGCAGGAATCGCCCATCTCTAGCGATAACAGTGGCGACTGTGACATGCGGTGTCCAGATCATAAGCGGCTCCAGGATGGAATTAATGTCTGCGAGATTGGCGAGGGATATGTACCTGCTCAAGCCGATGTTCACCTGGCTTCAATCCCTGAAGTTGCCAGGGCCCAATTTGGACCCGTACCAGCCGCAGCGTCGGATACCCCACCGCAGCAGTCATGCGCCGTACCTGGCGATTGCGCCCTTCAGAAATCGTCAGTTCAATCCAGCTGGTCGCGATATTGGCTCGGTAGCGGACGGGTGGGTGGCGCTGCCACAGCTCTGGTTCGGTTATTTGCTTGGCCTGTGCTGGCGCTGTTATCCCATCATTGAGTTCTACACCTTGAGCCAGTTGGGCAAGGGCGGACGTGTCAGGAATTCCTTCTACTTGTACCCAATAGGTTTTCGGCATTTTATTGCGGGGGTGCGCGATCCGGTTCTGCAGTACGCCGTCATTGGTCAACAGCAATAAGCCTTCGGAATCATAGTCCAGACGCCCAGCCGGATAAAATCCAGCAAAATCCGGAAGGTAATGGCTGAGCGTCTGCCGTTGTGCTGAATCAGTGAACTGACTTAAGACTTGAAAGGGCTTGTTGAACAGTAGGAGCTGAGGCATTAACAGTTGCGGCCAAAAAACCGCCATCTTACATGAATTGCCATGCGGTGGCGCGCGTGACGGCGAAGCTCATACAGCAATGAGAAACGACCTTCTATCGGACAGCAGAAGGTCTTCCGGAGGGGTAAAACGAGCTGCGCTTGTAAATCAGGCGTCTTCGACGGCAAATTCCGCAATACGCTGATTGGTAGCGACATTGTTGGATTTGCTGGGAGACGATTTTTCTTGACCAATAACTTTTATTTGGGTGGCATGCATGCCTTTTTGACCTTGAACAATCTCAAACACAACCGCTTGTCCGGCTTTCAGGGTCTTATATCCGTCCATTTCTATTGATGAGTAATGAGCAAAAAGGTCTTCACCGCCATCTTCCGGCAGAATAAAGCCAAAACCCTTTGCATTGTTGAACCACTTGACAGTACCAGTAGGCATGACTTGTTCCTTTGGTTGATTCTGTCCCCTTGAAACCTCTCCCATTTTGGGGAATTTATTCTTATTTAGATGGTCATTTCCTAACGACCTGTGCAATTTGTAATCATCGCGCCTTGGGTTGTCAAGTTTTTCTGCAAATGTGGGTCACATTTTGACGTTTCTCGGTTTTAGGTACGTTAAGATAACGCCTCCCTGTCACATATGATCGTCTCCTTATCCCATGGGTAATATTGAAAATCTTCAACTACCATTAGTTAAAGCGCGGTCAATTTGCGCAAGCATGAATGGCGCGGAGGACGACGATAGAGAAGGCGGATTGGCGGTTCAAACGGAGCGCCCGAAGCTTAAACGTCCACCTATGTATAAAGTCGTCATGATTAATGACGATTACACACCGATGGAATTTGTGGTTGAGACATTGGAAGTATTTTTTGGCATGGATCGTGAAAAGGCCACAAGGGTGATGTTAACCGTACATACTCAGGGGAAGGCAACGTGCGGTATTTATTCTCGCGACGTTGCCGAAACCAAAGCGGCCCAAGTTAATCAATATGCTCGCGATAACGAGCACCCCCTATTGTGTGAGATCGAAGCGGTAGGGGAGGATGAATCGTAGCTGAGTCAATCAGGTGAAAAGGCGATGTTGAGTAAAGAGTTGGAAATTACCCTTAATCTGGCCTTTAAAGGCGCACGCTCAAAACGTCATGAATTTATGACGGTAGAGCATCTTTTACTGGCTCTTATCGACAACGAGTCCGCTGCTAATGTACTGCGAGCATGTGGTGCCAATTTGAATGTACTGCGTCAGGAGCTTGTGGAATTTGTAGACTCAACCACTCCGCTGATTCCAGAAGCAGATAATGAACGGGAAACCCAGCCGACGTTAGGCTTTCAGCGCGTGCTGCAGCGTGCGGTTTTTCATGTTCAATCCTCCGGCAAGTCTGAAGTCACTGGCGCCAACGTTCTGGTCGCTATTTTTAGCGAGCAAGAAAGCCAGGCTGTTTATTACCTCAAGCAACAAAGCGTTGCTCGCATTGATGTTGTGAATTACATCACTCATGGCATTACCAAGGTCTCTGGTGAAACCGACAATGGTTCTGAATCCGGCCATGAGCAATCCGATGATGAAGCTGTATCAACCACAACGGAAAGTGGCGCGGGCAACCCTCTCGACGCGTACGCAACCAACTTGAATGAAATGGCTTTGCAGGGGCGCATCGATCCCTTGGTGGGCCGTGATTATGAAGTTGAACGTGTAGTGCAAATTCTTGCTCGCCGTCGCAAAAACAACCCTTTATTGGTAGGCGAAAGTGGAGTGGGTAAAACAGCTATTGCTGAAGGACTTGCGAAAAAGATTGTCGATCACGAAGTTCCAGCCATTTTGGCTGACAGCATTGTGTATTCTTTGGATCTCGGATCGTTACTTGCCGGCACTAAATATCGCGGCGACTTTGAAAAACGTTTCAAAGGGCTGCTGGCAGAATTGAAAAAACGTAAAAAGGCAATTCTGTTTATCGACGAAATCCACACCATCATAGGGGCTGGCGCAGCTTCTGGTGGCGTTATGGATGCATCGAATTTGTTGAAGCCATTATTGACCACTGGCGATCTTCGCTGCATCGGCTCAACCACCTTCCAGGAATATCGCGGTATTTTCGATAAGGATCGAGCGCTTTCTCGTCGCTTTCAGAAAATCGATGTTAACGAGCCCTCTGTGGAGGATACCTACAAGATTTTAAAAGGACTGAAGACGCGGTTCGAGCGTCATCACAACCTTAAATACACAGACGCAGCCTTGCGTGCGGCAGCAGAACTTTCCAGCAAATACATTCACGAACGGTTTATGCCTGATAAGGCTATCGACGTAATTGACGAAGCGGGTGCTTATCAACAGTTGCAGCCGGTCAGCAAACGCAAGAAGCAAGTTGGCGTAAAAGATGTTGAAGAGATCGTAGCGAAGATTGCTCGCATACCAGCTAAAACGGTGTCTTCGTCAGATCGAGATCAGCTTGCGAAGCTTGATGACGTGCTGCGCATGACAGTGTTTGGACAGGAAGAGGCGATAGAGGCGGTGAGTTCGGCGATTAAGCTTTCTCGCGCTGGTCTGTCCAGTCACGAGAAGCCAATTGGTTCGTTCCTCTTTGCTGGTCCGACAGGTGTCGGTAAAACCGAACTGTGCCGTCAGCTCGCCAAGGCTCTGGGTGTCGAGTTGATCCGCTTTGACATGTCGGAGTATATGGAGCGTCACACAGTGTCCCGATTAATTGGTGCTCCTCCCGGATATGTCGGTTTTGATCAGGGTGGTCTGCTGACAGAAGCGGTTACCAAACAGCCTCACAGTGTGGTGTTGCTGGATGAGATCGAAAAAGCGCATCCGGACGTATTCAATCTGCTGTTGCAGGTCATGGATCACGGCAAGCTCACCGATAACAACGGCCGAGTGGCGGATTTCCGTAATGTGGTTCTGATTATGACCACCAACGCGGGCGCCGAGATTTCCAGTCGCGCCTCTATTGGTTTCACTCATCAGGATCATTCAACGGATGCGATGGAGGTTATCAAGAAGACCTTCTCTCCAGAATTCCGCAACCGCTTGGATTCCATCATTCAGTTCGGCGCGCTCGGAATGACCGTCATCCGCACCGTTGTCGACAAGTTCCTGATGGAGCTGCAAGGGCAGTTGGATGATAAGAAGGTTACTTTGGAAATTACGGACGAAGCGCGCAACTGGCTTGCAGTTAATGGTTACGATGCGAAAATGGGCGCACGCCCGATGGCGCGAATCATTCAGGATAAGATCAAAAAGCCATTGGCGGAAATGGTTCTGTTCGGGTCGCTTAGCGAGAAGGGCGGAGTGGTGAAAATTGATGCGAGTGATAAGGGGCTTGAGCTGAAGGTTGTGGAGCATTAAGCGCCACAACCCATGTGATCAGCGAGCGCGGTAGGTGATACGCCCTTTAGTAAGATCGTAGGGCGTCATTTCCACTTTTACTTTGTCACCGGTGAGAATGCGAATGTAGTTTTTGCGCATCTTGCCGGAGATATGAGCGGTCACAACATGTCCGTTTTCCAGTTTTACGCGAAATGTCGTGTTTGGAAGGGTATCTACGACTTCTCCCTCCAATTCAAAATTGTCTTCTTTCGCCATTCGGCCTTTTCCTCGGGTTAACCCGCTTTGTTGTTAAATCGGTGAGTCAGCAGGCACTGAGGTGCGCCTGGTAAACGAAGGCGGCAATTTTGCCTGAATTGTCGGCGGGTTCCAAGGGCTGGATTGAGTTTTTTCTGAAAGGGTTGGTCAAAAATCAACCTATGGTCAGCCAAGTGTTGTTGATAAACATGTCCAGTGGCCGATATTGGTTTTTGTAGCGCATCTTGCCGCACTCCCTTATCCAATAGCCGAGATAGACGTAGGGCAAATTCATGGACTTGGCCAGCTCCACCTGCCGCAACACCGCCAGCACCCCCAGACTGCGTGGCTGCTCATCCGGTTTAAAGAACGTGTAAATGGCCGATAAACCCTGGTCGAGCCGATCCGAGACCGCCACCGCCAATAGCTCACCATCGAGCCGCAGCTCAATATAGCGAGTTACACCCCATTCCGAGCTGAGGAAATCCTCATATTGATCTCTTGTGGGTGGATACATATCGCCATCAGCGTGGCGGGAGTTGATATAGCTTTCGTAGAGCGCGTAGTGTTCGTCCGTGTTGATGTTGGCGGTCAATACGGTCACTACATCCTGATTCCGCTTAATGCAGCGTTTCTGGGCTCGGCTGGGTTGAAAGAGATCTACAGGAATG
>JAEZGT010000396.1 GCA_023416875.1 Pseudomonadota bacterium | reverse complement strand
GTATCGCTGGTGGGCTACACCAACGCCGGTAAATCGACGCTGTTTAATGTGCTGACTTCTGCGGACGTTTACGTGCAAGACCAGCTTTTCGCCACTCTTGATCCGACCATGCGGCGCATCGAACTCGAGGAGGTTGGCGGTGTGGTGCTGGCGGATACCGTGGGTTTTATCAGTCATCTTCCCCACCGTCTGGTCGAAGCATTTCGCGCGACGCTGGAGGAGGCGGTCAATTCAGATCTGCTGCTTCATGTGGTGGATGCTGCGACCGAAGAGCGCCAGCGCAATATGGAACAAGTGCAGGAAGTGCTGATCGAAATCGGCGCCGATACCATTCCCCAGCTCTGCGTGTACAACAAGACCGATTTATTGGGCGATATGCCGCCGCGCATTGATCGCGATGAACAGGGTAGGCCAGTCGCCGTATGGATTTCAGCGCGCAATCAGATCGGACTGGATGAGTTGCGGCAAGCCCTGGTAGAACTGTTGGGCCACAATATGTTCGAAGGGCAGGTTCGGCTCGGCAGCCAAATGGGCAGTTTGCGCGCGCGCTTTCATCGAGCAAATGCCGTGCTTGAAGAACATTATCAAGATGATGGTAGTTGTGTGCTGCTGCTGCGGCTGTCGGAAACTGATCTCAATAAAATTCTCGCAGCGGAAACGGTCGCACGCGGTGACCTGCAATGGTCAACTGACGCGGCCTGAAGTGCTGCTTCCTCAAAAGAGGCGCCAAGGTGTCGTATCGAGGTGTCCTCGCCATGCCACATGGCATAAAATGCCGGCTTTTTATTTATCCAATAATCCTTGTTTAACCACTTTTAAAATTGCTTAACGGAGCAATCCTTATGGCCTGGAACGAACCGGGTAACAACAATAACGATCCCTGGGGGAATCGTAATCGCAACAGCGGCGGGAAAAATGACGGGCCGCCGGATCTCGATGAAATCATCCGAAAAACCTTCGGCCGTTTTCTCGGCGGTGGTGGCGGTGGCAATAGCGGCGGTTCCCGCAGTGGCGGTGGCTCGTCAGCCTCCTTTGTCATCGGTGTGATTGTCGCGGTGTTTGCTCTGTTCTACTTCATCAAAGGAGTCGGCATAGTCAACGAACAAGAGCGCGCGGTGGTGCTGCGCTTCGGCGAATACAAAGAGACCCGCGGTCCTGGCTTCCGCTGGAACCCGCCTTTTATCGACAAAGTATTTACGGAGAACGTAACCCAGGTCCGCACCTGGAGTACTAAAGAGCAGATGCTGACCAAGGATCTGAATATCGTCGATATCAAGCTGTCCGTGCAATTCAGCATCGACAGCGCACGGGATTTTATTCTGAATACCAAAAATCCGGAGCAGAGCCTGCAACAGGCCTCTTATTCGGCGCTGCGCCATGTGGTGGGTTCGACGGTCATGCACGAAGTGCTGACGGAAGGCCGAAGCCGGATTGCGGTAGAAGTAGAAGAACGCCTTCAGTCATACCTGGATATCTACACCACCGGCATTAACGTGCAGAAGGTTAACGTGGAGGAGACCAATCCTCCAAAAGAGGTGCAGTGGGCGTTTGATGATGTAATTAAAGCGCGTGAAGACGAGGAGCGTTATAAAAACGAAGCGCAGGGCTACGCCAATGATGTCATTCCCCGTGCCCGCGGTCGCGCCCAGCGGATGGTGGAAGAAGCTAGCGGTTACCGCGATCAAGTGGTCGCTCGAGCGGAAGGTGAGGCTGAGCGCTTCAAAGCATTGCTGACGGAGTACCGCAAAGCGCCGGAGGTGACTCGCGAGCGTTTGTATATCGAAGCCATGCAGGAAGTTTTGGGCAATGCCTCTACCGTGTTGGTCGACGTGGAAGGTGGCAACAACATGATGTATCTGCCCCTGGACAAGCTGATGGAAAACAGCGGCCGTACGGTGAACCGCCGTACGACTACCGCAACGCCATCACCGGCTGAATTGGATGAACTCGCGGCGCGTGTCGTCGAGCGTATCCAGTTGGAAAATGCTTCGTCGAATAATCAGCGCCGTCGGGAGGGTCGCTAATGTCTCCGAGAACCATGTTTAGTCTCGTTGTACTGGCTGTGGTCATCCTGATCGGTGCCCAATCGGTTTACATAGTGACGGAAATCGAAAGAGCCGTTTTGTTGCGCTTGGGTAAGGTGGAAAACCCTGATGTCAGCACTGGTCTGCATTTCAAATTTCCGTTTGTCGATCAGGTACGGCGGTTTGACGGCCGTATTCTGACCCTGGAAGCTCGCGCCGAGCGCTTCCTGACGGTGGAGAAGAAGAGCACCCAGGTCGACTCCTATGCAAAATGGCGCATCGTCGATGTAACCCGCTACTACACCGCCACCAGTGGTGAACAGGAGCGCGCCGAGCGCCTGCTGTCTCAGCGCATCAACGAAGGTCTGCGCAACGAATTCGCTACTCGCTCCCTGCAGGAGGTGGTCTCGGGCGAGCGCGATCAGTTGATGGTGGATCTGCGCAGAAGTCTCAACAACATCACCGTGGAATCCATGGGGGTGGAAGTGATCGACGTGCGGGTGAAAAAGATCGACCTGCCGGACGAGGTCAGCGAGCAGGTTTATAAGCGTATGAGCGCTGAGCGTGAACGAGAAGCCAAGGAGCATCGGGCCATCGGTAACGAACAGGCGGAGATCATCAAAGCCGAAGCGGACCGTCAGCGCGTAGTGATCGAGGCGAACGCCTATAGCCAGGCGGAAAAAATCCGTGGTGAAGGCGATGCGCGTGCCGCTGCAATTTATGCTGAAGCTTTTGGTCAAAACCGCGACTTTTATGCATTTACGCGCTCGTTGAATGCGTACAAGGAGACGTTTACCGGCCGGGAAGACCTGATCTTGTTGGATCCCAAAAGCGATTTCTTCCGCTACTTCAACTCAGTGGATAAAAAATAATCTATCCTTTGAGTAACGGTGCGCAAACTTTGCGCATTACCCCGGCTTTTGCTTTTTGGCCGGGGTAAACGGTGGTAAAATTCCGCAGCCGGGCCAAGCCCGGTTTTTTTATGTCATCTACTCACAGGCAGAAGTATGTGGGAAAGCTTAATTCAGGCGTTGTGCTTATTGTTAATCCTTGAAGGTATCGCGCCCTTCGTACATCCCGGCCGCTGGCGCAAGCTCGTGACCTCAATGGCAACCGTTAAAGACCAACAGTTGCGTGTTTTCGGATTGGCGAGCATGTTGCTCGGCCTCGCGGTACTGAGCCTGCTGAGCTAATCAAGACTCAGAGTTTACACACCATGATTCCAGTCGAACGATGGATGCTGCCCGACGGCATCGATGAGATTTTGCCGCCTGAAGCACGCCAAATCGAGCATCTGCGCCGCAGTCTCCTCGATCTGTTTCACCGCTGGGGCTACGACCTGGTGATACCGCCACTCATGGAGTTCACCGACTCTTTGCTGGTCGGTCTGGGCAAGGATATCGATCTGCTGACCTTCAAGGTCACCGATCAATTGTCTGGTCGCAGCATGGGTATTCGCGCGGATATGACGCCACAGATTGCTCGCATTGATGCGCACAGCCTGCGCCGCGCCGGTGTTAACCGTCTGTGCTATGCCGGACATGTGATCAAGGCGCAAATGCAGAGCGCCCTGGACACGCGCAACCCTATTCAGGTGGGCGTCGAGCTGTACGGCGAAGCCGGGCTGGAAGCCGATACCGAAATCATTTCCCTTCTGCTCGCTGTCATGGAACTGGCAGGGGTTAAAGACGTGTGTCTGGATCTCGGCCATGTGGGTATTTATCGCGCCCTGGCGCGCGCCGCCGGCTTGAGTGCGGAAGAAGAGGTGGTCTTTTTCAACCTGTTGCAGGCCAAGGCGCTTACCGAGATCCAAGGCTGGATTGAGCAGCGCGTTAAGGATCCGCAAGTCGCGGGCTGGTTGGCGGCACTGCCGCGGCTCGCCGGTGCTGTGGGTATTCTCGCCACTGCGCGGGAGTGGCTTGCCGGCGCTCCCACCGAGGTGTTTGCCGCGCTGACAGAGTTGGAAGCCGTGGCAGAGAACCTGCACAAGCGTTATCCGGAAGCGCAATTGTATTTCGATTTGAGCGAACTGACCGGTTATCACTATCAGACCGGCGTAGTATTCGCCGCATTTGTCCCCGGCTTGGGCGCAGCCATCGCTCGGGGTGGGCGCTATGACCGCATCGGCGAGGTTTTTGGCCGCGCGCGTTATGCCACAGGATTTACTGCGGACCTGGTTGCGATCAGCCGTCAAGGCGCGACCACACCGGAGACAACCGGTGGCATTTTTGCCCCCGTTTCATCAAACCCCGAATACTGGCAGGTGATCCAGACCCTGCGCAGTCAAGGCGAGCGGGTGGTGATGGCCATGGCGGGCCAGACCTCGGCAGAGGAAGACCAGCAGTGCGATCGTGTGCTGGTGGAGCAGGGCGGGCGATTTCAAGTTAAACCAATCTAATTATTTGAATATTCGAGAGCACTTACTCATGGGTAAGAACGTTGTTATTTTGGGCACTCAATGGGGTGATGAGGGCAAGGGGAAAATCGTCGATCTGCTGACGGAGCAGGTGAAGTATGTGGTGCGTTTCCAAGGCGGCCACAACGCCGGCCACACGCTGGTGATCGAAGGCAAAAAAACCGTCCTCCACCTGATCCCTTCAGGCATATTGCACGATGGCGTCATGTGCCTGATTGGCAATGGCGTGGTGTTGGCGCCGGACGCGTTGATGAAAGAAATCTGCGAATTGGAGGCCCAGGGCGTGCCGGCCCGTGAGCGTCTGCGTCTTTCCCCAGCCTGCCCGCTGATCCTGCCGTTCCACTCGGCGTTAGACCAAGCGCGTGAGAAAGCCAAAGGCGATGCCAAAATCGGCACCACCGGCCGTGGCATTGGCCCTGCCTATGAAGACAAAGTCGCGCGCCGCAGCCTGCGCCTCGGTGATCTTCTCGACAGCGAGCGTTTTGCCCGCAAACTGCGCGACGTGATGGACTATCACAACTTCGTTCTGGCCAATTACTACAAGGTTGAGCCGCTCAGCTACGACCAAGTCCTGCAACAGGCGCTGGAATTGGGCGAGCAGATGAAGCCCATGATTGCGGATGTTTCTTCTATCCTGCATGACGCCCGGGTCGCCGGTGACCATATTCTGTTCGAAGGCGCCCAGGGTTCGCTGCTGGATGTCGACCACGGCACCTATCCCTATGTGACCTCCTCTAATACCACCGCTGGCGGCACCGCCACCGGTACCGGCTTTGGGCCGCTCTATCTGGATTACGTTCTCGGTATCACCAAGGCCTACACCACTCGCGTTGGCTCAGGTCCTTTCCCCACGGAATTGTCCTGTGCCGTAGGTGAGCACCTGGGTACCAAGGGTCACGAGTTCGGTGCGACCACTGGGCGCAAACGCCGCACTGGCTGGTTTGATGCGGTTGCTCTGCGCCACACAGTGCGAATCAACTCCGTCAGCGGCATTTGCTTGACCAAGCTGGACGTATTGGACGGCATGGACGAAGTGAAAATCTGCATTGAATACCGGGATCAAGCCGGCAATCCGGTCGGTGTGCCCTGTGACGCGGAAGGTTGGGAGACGGTACAACCGGTCTACGAAACTCTGCCGGGTTGGCAGGAGACCACGGCCGGCGCGAAAAAACTCGAAGACCTGCCGGAAAATGCCCGCCGCTATATCAAGCGTCTGGAACAACTGATCGAAGCGCCTGTGGATATCATCTCCACCGGCCCGGATCGTGTTGAAACCATCGTCTTGCGTCACCCCTTCGAAGCGTCGGTTTAACCGACCTTCCTGTATTGCTCCCGCCTCTCGGGAGCAATTCCTCTTCTCTAATTCGCCGCGCGAATGCCAGTAACACTGGCA
>JAEZGT010000282.1 GCA_023416875.1 Pseudomonadota bacterium | reverse complement strand
CGGTTAAACCCCACGTATTGCGTTACTGGGAGCAGGAGTTTCCTCAACTCAAACCGGTTAAGCGGCGAGGTAATCGTCGTTATTACCAGCGCCAGGACGTGTTAACGATCCGGCAGATCCGCACCCTGCTGTATGAGCAGGGTTTCACTATTGGCGGTGCCCGCCAACAATTGACTTTAGAAGCGAAACCAGAAGGACCGAGTGAGCCTAAGATCAGTGCGATTGTTGCCGAACTAGAAGAAATACTTTCATTGTTGCGCACATAACCGCTTGGCCGGGGGCTGCACGACCCGAGACTCGGGCATGGCGTTCAGTTCCATTTAAATTGCCGACTCTTTGTATAACAATAAGCGCGACTCAGCCATCGTTTTCCCGGTTTGATCTACGGCTATTGTCTCTCCGCTCACAAACCTTCTCAGGTATTTTTGATGCAGACAAAATTCCGTTTGAAAAGCCTTCGATCAGATCAGACTTATCTTCTCGACAAGGCGTCCATTTTAATCGGCCGCAGTTCCCAGTGTGATATCCAAGTCGATTCGGGTTTGCTGTCTCGTCATCACGCGTCGGTATTGGTTGTCGATGCGGAGACCGTCATCCTCAAAGATCTTGAATCCACCAACGGAACTTTCGTTAACACGATGCGCATCGCTCGGCCCACGCGTCTCAAACACGGCGACGTGATCACCATCGGCGATGAGAAATTTGTTTTTATCGATCTTGAGCTCGGCGAAGAGCAAGCTGCATACGATATTTACGAATCCGGACAGTATCCCGGCCTGTCCGCCGACGGCAATAACAATCGCACGATGATCGAATCCTCTTTTTTCCGCGTAGTCAATCTGCCCGGCGCTGCCGAGCCTGTGGATAAGGACCCGGCGGAAGACAACAACTCACTATTTATGGCGCGCGCATTAGGCAAAAAAACCCTTGATGCCAACCGCACGCCGGCGGTTTTGTTGGTGAAATCCGGCGTTAAAAAGGGCTCGCTCATTGAACTCAAATTACCGATAGGCGTGGATCGGGAGTGGAGTCTCGGCCGCAGTCAATTGTGCGATGTAGTGTTGGAAGATCCCACCGTCTCCAATCTGCATGCAGTCATCCGCTGGGAAAATGGCTACTGGGAAATTCAGGATAACCGCTCGACAAACGGTATATCAGTCAACGGCAAAAAAGTTACGCGGACTGTGTTTGAAAATGGCGACGTGATTGCCATCGGCAACATCAAAATGATTTTTCGCGTTCTTTAGATTTATCTCGAATTAAGGAGTGAATGTGGCGAGTATCAATGTTCGATCCGGAGTAATGGTATTTGGTGATCAAAAAGACTCGTCAGGCCAGGGCGGCTCGAATCAGGTTTTGAAGGCTTTGGTTTTAGGTGATTTTTCAGGCGCCGCACCGCGCTCCCAACCCCTCGCGCAGCGCAAACATCTGCGTCTGGATATGGATACCTTCGACGAGGTTTTTTCCCGTTTGGGCGTTTCGGTAAAGCTGCCGTTCGACGAAGAGGCGGTCCGCTTTTCCAGTCTGGACGATATGCACCCAGACCATCTTTACGAAAATATCGGCATCTTTAATCGCTACCGCGCGATAAAAAAACAGCTGCAATCGCCCGCCCAATTCGAGGGCGCGGTTGCACAGCTTTCGAGTGAAGGCCTGATCGATGCTCCTGTTGAAAACCTAGCTCAAATATCTCCTGCGGCTGAACCCGACTTATTGGATGCGATTCTGTCAGGCAATGTTTCCGCCAATACGGGGAATTTTGCCGATCGTTTGATTCGCCAGACTATTGCTCCATATTTACAGCCTAAAGATCATCCAAAAGTGCCCGAGTATGTTGCGGCCGTAGACGAGGCCATGGGGCAGGTGATGCGCAAAATTATGCACACCGATGCTTTCCAAAAATTGGAATCCGGTTGGCGCGGACTCGACTTGCTGCGGCGGCGTCTGGATTTGGATCGCAGCCTGCAGTTGTGGCTGCTCGATACTTCTGCTGCGGAAATTCAGGCGGATTTAGAGAGTTCGGGCGGAGACATTTCCGTTAGTTCCTTAAGCCAAAACTTCACTGCGCAAGTGGGCAAAGCGCCTTACGACGTTATCGTGTTTGGCGAAATTCTTTCCGCCGATACCGCTGGACTGCAGCAGCTGGAAATACTATTGGCGCTTGCGGAGCAATCCGGTGCCGTTATCTTGGCTGGCGGCCACAATAATTTCGCGGAAATGGTTGCTGCGACGGACAAATGGCCAGAGCTGCGTCAGCGCCCCGGTGCGGATCGTGTGTTTGTATCGGCTCCGCGTTTCCTGCTGCGCTTGCCATTTGGCAGGCGTACGGCATCGATTGATAGTTTCGCGTTTGAAGAATTGCCGCAGCAGGGTGCGCACGAATTTTATTTGTGGGGGAACGGGGCCTACGTATTACTGCTTGCATTGGCGCAGGCGGAACAGGCCGCTCTCGGCGCCTGCCATATCGAAAATTTGCCGCTACATGTTTACCGCGATGAAGATGGGGATGAGGCAATTAAACCGTGTGCAGAAACCTATTTCACTGAGAAACAGGTTGGCGAGCTGGAAACCACAGGTTTCACGGTGCTGCAATCCATACAAAACACTAACAGCCTTATGATCCAACGCTGGCGCTCGTTAAAGCCCGCCAATTAATCAACGTATGAAGCCGGTCTAATCCGACCGGCTTTGCTTGTCAGCGCAGTCTCGGATGAGCGGCTTCTGGCTGAGTCAGCAGCTTCTGTACATCAGGTACACCAAAGCTGACGCCGGAATAAATTGCACTGAGTAACGTCATATCATCATGGGTGACGGTTCTGGTGCGGTTGGCGACATCCGCCAGGGCCACGGAGGTCAGGCAGTTGTTATGCACGCTAACCATCCTACCGAACTCTCTCTGCATCACCAGACGCGCCGCATAGCAGCCCAAATTAGTCGCAAATAACCTGTCAAATGCGCTGGGTTGGCCACCGCGCTGGACATGCCCTAACACCGTGGTGCGAACTTCCATAGGGATGTGCGGCTCGATCTGTTGCTGCAAATAGCGCCCAATACCACCGAGGCGGATGGGATCCGGGCTGTCGGCAATATTGCGATCGACCACCATCTGGCCGTCTTTCGGCTTAGCGCCTTCTGCCACCACCAACATCGAATAGTGATGGGTTTTGGCCCGCTCCTGCAGCACGCGGATTACTTCGTCCAGCTCATAGGGGAATTCTGGCATCAAGATCATATCTGCATCGCCAGCCACGCCGCCGTAGAGCGCGATCCAGCCGGCATAGCGGCCCATAGT
>JAEZGT010000234.1 GCA_023416875.1 Pseudomonadota bacterium | reverse complement strand
GAAATAAGGCGGTGATACGGGCGAGTAAATGCGCTTGGCCGATATCTTTGCTCAGGTAGTCATCGGCGCCGAGGCGCAGTCCGGATACCACGTCAAAATCGTCGTCTCGCGCGGTGAGAAAAATAATAGGCAGCTCCGGGGCACGACTGCGCAGATCGCGGCACAAATCGAAGCCGCCTTCGGGCTCATCGCCGAGTCCCACATCGATGATTGCCAAGTCAGGCAAGCGCACCGCTAGCTGTGTCATGGCCTCCGGGCGACTGCGATAATGCGTCACTTTATAACCCTGCCGCCGCAGCGCATCGCAGTAATTTTGGGCGATGGCAATTTCATCTTCGACGATCACTATGTGGCGCACCATTTTTGTTGCTCCGCTGCGGCAGGGACGAAAAGCGACCATGCTAACTCGCTACTGCTTTGGCGCCAACTTTGACCGCCCTTGCCAAAGCCACCTTGACCCGTTCCAGCGCCTTCTCTAGAGTGGCCGATCCTTATCTTTTATTAACGTGAGATTCCGCAGGATGTATCCCTACATAGTTGCTGACATTGGTGGCACCAACGCTCGCTTTGCCGTGGTTACAGGCAAATCACAGGGCCATTTCCTTATCGACCATATCCATGTGCTCAACGCGAGAGAATATCCCACCTGTTCAGCAGCTCTGCGTGCCTATCTGGAAAAAATTGGCGGCGTCAAACCACTCGCCGCCTGCCTTGCGATCGCTGGTCCAGTGGTTGGCGACACGGTGCGCATGACCAATTTGAGCTGGGAATTTTCCTGTGTTGCCATGGCAAAAGAATTCGGTTTTCAGCATTTTGTTGCCATGAACGATTTCGCCGCAGTTGCTGCGGCCTGCAGTCAATTGACGGACGACCATTTGATTACCGTAAAAAATGGCGTTGAAGACCAAGGTTCAGCGAAGGCGGTATTTGGCCCAGGCACCGGTCTCGGCGTTGCCGGCCTCGTTAACCATAATGGTGCGTGGCTGCCGGTCCCCTGCGAGGGAGGTCACGTCAATATCGCCCCAGCCACGCCTTTTGAAGCGGATGTCATTAAAGCTGCAATGGCGACTTTTGGGCATGTCTCAGCCGAGCTGTTTATTTCCGGCCCCGGCCTTGTAAATCTCTATAAATCGATCTGTGCCGTTCGCGGTCAGCAGACCGAGGATGTCAGCCCGGCGGATATCAGCCAGCGCGCACTGACGAGATCGGGATCCATCTTCCACGAGACCTTAAGCACCTTCTGCAGTTTTATCGGCTCTTTCGCGGGCAACCTCGCTCTGACCTATGGCGCCAAAGGCGGTATCTATATAGCCGGTGGCATTCTGCCGCGCTTTAGTGATTTTCTGCTGGCGAGCGACTTCACCGAGCGCTTCAGCAATAAAGGCGTGATGAGTCACTATGTGCAGACCATTCCGGCCAAACTGATTGTGCACCCGGAAACAGCGTTTGTCGGTGCTGCCGCCTGGTTGGAACAGCAAATCGCTTACAACAATTAATGTTTGCGGGCGCTTACTGCCCGCACCTCTCCCTCCAATCCACGCCTTCCCCGGTTGAATTTGTCGGACATGTTTACATCGATGAGCTTCGGCCAGTCGGAAAAGTTATCCATCCACTTGATTAATCTGAAATTATTACTTTTGGCACACTTCGCGCTATCAATAAGCAAGCCAAGCATGATGCTGGCAAAAAATAATTCAACTGATTGATTAGAGCGTGGTTATGAAAACCTTTATCGCCATTCTGGGCCTGGCACTGGCCGCAATGAGTTTTGCGGCTCCCTGTTACAGTGCAGACATAAAAGCCGACAAAAAGGCGGCTCACGAGGTGGCCAAGCAGCAAGAAAAAGCTGCGAAGGAAGACAAGAAGCAACACAAAGAAGCCGAGAAAAAAGCCGCTAAAGCTTTAGCCAAGCAAAAGAAAGAACAGCAAAAAGCGGCAAAAAAAGCCGAGAAAGTGGCAAAAAAAACCGGCAAGAATCCACCCCAAGCGCACGCCGTACCGGAAATCAATGGTTCTCACGCTGTACTGGCCGTATCACTGCTCGCCGGTTTAATTGCGATCCGCCGCGAACGTCGCAGAGCCTGGTAATCCAATCCCCTGAATAAAATCCCGGCTTAAAGCCGGGACTTTTCTATTCGCAATTAATTATCTTGGTTTGCGAAACAACAGCGTCATACGGTGACTTTCACCGATGGCATTGTATTTAGCTTGCAATTCAGGATTGTCTTTACTCGTGGACAATGATGGAGGCAAACGCCAAACCCCATCTTCCTCACCCGGTTGATCCTTCGGGTTTTCATTGATCGATGATTCGGCAACCAACTCAAAACCTGCCTTTTCCATTACTTTTTTGACATGAGCGCGTTTCATATAGCCTTGGCTGCCGTCGGCCCAGGCATCGCTCATATTTTCCCTCGCTTCGTGTTGGACTATGCCGACCAAACCGCCTGGTTTGAGCAAGTCAAAAGTAGTTGCCAACGCATTGCTCAGAAACTGCCCCTGCGCTTCCACTCTCGCCATGCCATGTAAAGCGCGGAAGAACAGCACCATATCTACCGAGCCTCGCAGAGATGCCGGCAAGTCATCGAAAGCATAGGCGGATGCCTCGGCCCCGCGTTGGTCTGCCCATTGTTGGGCATCTGCTGTCCAGCGTGCCGGCCACTGTTTGCGCTCGGCGATAAATGCTTCGTTGGCAAATGGGAAGTTGGCCCATATGGTCGAAGGATAATCAACGCCGATCAACTTGCCTTCGCTTCCGAGGTAGGGAAGCAGTATTTTTGAGTACCACCCTTCCCCAGGTAGAACTTCTACCACCGTCATTCCGGGTTTTACACCAAAGAATGAAAGAGTTTCATAAGGATGTCTCGCTGAGTAGCGTGCTTTTACCGCATCAGGTTGCGCGGCAAGTATCGCTTGCAGTCGTTCATCTGCAATGGTGGTGCTTTCTTCTTTCGGCGCGTTGGCACAGGCCAATAGCAGGCAACAAATAACAGGGAAAAACAAACGTTTCATTAGGTTTCCTTATTTAGATTAGAGGGCGAATCATACAAGTAATTGGGCGGAACTGTTTGCTGAGGCTTCGCTTAGCGAACCGGCATGGAGACAGCACTGGTGTTTTCATTCAGTCCGGAATCACAAAATGCCAAAACGAAAAAAACCTTTGCATCAGTACCCTGCGGTTTTCAAGCAGTGATAAACTTGTCAGCACATCGTTGATCCAGACGCCAAACCCACCTCTCCCGCAGCATGCTTTGCTGTAACTTCCACAATTCCGTTTGCAATTTATGTCAGTTGGCCAACTGAACACACGGATTACGATTCGTATTTTTGGATTTTTTCTAAGAACACATGGTTGTAATAAGAATTTTTAAGTTGGCAGAATTATTGCCACGCCCTGCTGCCGGGAGTAATTCTCTACCGGAATAATTAACCACTTGGAGCTACAAGGTGTTGAAGTTTTCAAGGATTTTGCAGTTGTTATGCATACAGGCTCAAACAGCTTTTACGCTGGCTGTTTTAAGCGTGGCATCTATTAGCGCTCAAGCCCAAGATCAACCGCCGTTATCACCGACCTCGCTCTTGGATACCATGGCGGAGCGGGCAAAGACCTTGGCGTCACAGACATTTCAACAACCAGGGCGAGACCTTCCGAGTGTTCTTGCCAATATGTCGTACGACCAGTACCGCCGCATCAACTTCCGGCCTGAAGCCGCTCTATGGCGCGGTGAAAGTCCGTTTGAAGTCCAATTTTTTTATCCCGGATTCCTCTACCGTGAACCCGTCACTATTCGCACCGTAACTCTAGATGGTGCGAATACGCCGCTACCATTTGATCCCACGCTTTTCAATTATCACGGCGATCCGGTGGAAATTCCGCCGGATTCAATCAGCCGTTTGGGATTTGCCGGGCTGCGTGTGCATTACCCTTTGAATAATCCAAATTACAAAGATGAATTTCTGGTGTTCCAGGGAGCATCTTATTTCCGCTTGGTAGGTCCCGGACAAGTGTATGGATTATCCGCGCGCGGACTCGCGATTAACACCGCAGAAAGTTTGGGGGAGGAGTTCCCGACTTTTCGTGAATTTTGGCTGGTCAAACC
>JAEZGT010000213.1 GCA_023416875.1 Pseudomonadota bacterium | reverse complement strand
GTGACGCATAGGTGGTTCGAGTGCTTTGCGCTATGCCCGAACGTGCAATACCGATGGAATTACCTTCGGTGGTAAAACGGGTACCTACACTTCGCAATACCGGTTCAGAAGAATCGAGATTCAATACGGATTCCACTGCAGTAGTGGCACGCGGCGCAATATTATCTGCCTGAATGCGAATATCATTTTGTATGCCGGTAATTTGGCCGCGCCCATTCACCGGGTAACCCTGTAAACGTGCACCGGTATTGCTGGTGACATAACCGTCGCGATCCAGCCCGAAAGTTCCGGCGCGGGTGTAGTATTGCGCGCCGTCGCGGCGCACGACAAAAAGGCCATTGCCGCTGATCGCCAGATCAAGTTCATTTTCGGTGAAAGTGACGTTGCCCTGTGTGAAATTCTGGGAAACATCCAGCAGCTGCACCCCGCTGCCAATCGCTTTATTTCCGGCACCCATCAGCGAGGTCGCATAAACATCACCGAACTCCGCGCGCGAACTTTTAAAGCCTGTGGTAGACGCGTTGGCAATGTTATTGCCCGTAATGGATAAGTCACTGGATGCTGAGCGAATTCCGCTAAGAGCTACATCAAAACTCATAAATCTCTCCTACTACTTCTGAAGCGAAATACCGGTGTTGAACGGTATCCGTGAAAATTAAATGTTCTCGTTATTCATTAAACTGTTTGACATCCGAGAGCTTGACCGCACCCACACCCGCTAAATTGAGGGTAAGAGCACCATTGGAACCAACGGTAACGCTGTTAACGTTAGCGCTTAAATAAGTTGCCAGCTGCGTGGGCTTGCCTTCCTGGGTTGTGGTCACCGAGAATTTGTAGCTGCCTTCCGGCAGGCCGCCCTCGTGCGAACTCTTCCAATCAAGCAGTTTGCCGTTCAATTCTGCATATTGGCCGTTCCAGCGGAACGCCATATCGCCGGCTTTGGCAATGCCGATATCAATCGTATCGAGCAGCTCACCCGCGGAAGAATAAATATCCACTTTCAAGTCGTCCGTACTTTCCGATATTTCAATCAGCCCGGTTACTGCGCCACCTTGCATTAAATAAGAGGTATCAGTCTCAACACTTACCGAGCTGCCGACCAGCGATGACGCCTGCAACGCTTGGTTGGCCACAAAATTCTGCGCAAAACCATCAAAGTTGTTGTTCAGCCGATCCAGACTTTCCACGGAACTGAACTGGGCAAGCTGCGCGATAAATTCGCCATTTTCCTGCGGGCTCAACGGATCCTGGTTTTCCAGCTGGGTGATCATCAATTTCAGAAACGCTTTCTGTCCCAGCTCGTCGCTACCATTGGCAGTCTGCTTGTATTTATTGCTGGTGGACAGATGCTGTAATGCATCGCTGGTGCTGGTGCTGCCGACTTCGCTCATGGGCGGGCCTCTTACTCAAATTCTTAATAGAAAATTACTGACCGAGCGTTAAAACGCGCTGCACCATTTGTTTGGCGGAATTCATGACTTCGACGTTCACCTGGAAGGAGCGCGACGCGGATATCATGTTGGTCATTTCCTCCACCACATTGACGTTGGGATAAAACACATAACCTTGTTCATCCGCCAATGGGTGATTGGGTTCATAACGCATTTGCAGCGGCGCATCGCTCTCCACAATTCCCAGCACATTGACACCCGCAGATGCGGCGTCACCGGATAAATTGGTGCTGTCCGGATGGCCCAGCATATTGTGATAAGCAGCGGCGAAAACCGGATGGCGGCCGCGATAAACACTGTCGGCACTGGAGGCTGCAGATTCGGCGTTGGCGATATTGCTGGCGGTGGTATTAAGACGCACCGACTGTGCGTTCATGCCGGACCCGGCGATATCCATGATGCGATTCAAGCCCATTGTCATTCTCCCCGTATGGCGGAAATCAAGCCTTTGAAGCGGCTGTTGAGCAGCGTGAATGCCGTTTGAAATTCCAGGCTGTTGGCCATGAATTCGGCGTGTTCGATGTGTTCATCCACGGTATTGCCGTCGATGGAGGGTTGCGTCGGTGTGCGGTATGACATGCTCACGCCCGGCAGCATTTTGCCGCCGCCTTCAATATGGCGGTCTTGCGTCATCGTGAGGCCACCTGGATTTTGCTGTTGTTGCGCGCTCTGCAGCGCTGCGTGAAAATCAAAATCCCGCGCTTTGTAATTCGGCGTGTCGGCGTTGGCGAGGTTGGCGGACAGCACTTCCGCACGTTGCGCGCGCAGCCGCAATGCTGTTTCAGACACACCGAGCGCTTGTTGAAAATTGATAGCCACCTGTCTCTCCCGATTATTACCTGCGGAACAAATTTCCGGCGGATTTTCTGTGACAGGAGGGCTAAAGCAAGCCATATGCCAATGGCCAAGAAGTTTTTAATCGACTGATTTTATTGAGGAAACCTGGAGAGAGAAATATATCGGAAAAGCGCAGCGGCAATTTGTTGCCGGCAGTTTGCCGGCGCGGCAGCGCAAATTATCGCGCTACCGTTTACAGTATTTTGGCCCTGTAGGCCACGCCCGGATTGCAATTGACCATTTCGTAGAGATCGCTCAAACCGGAGATACTTTCCGAGGAACCGAGAAACAAAATCCCACCGGGATTCAGCGTTCCATGAATTTTGCGCAGGATGTCGGTTTTCAGAGCAGCGGAAAAATAAATCAGTACATTGCGGCAAAACACCACGTCAAACTTGCCGAGAAGATAAAAGGATTCCTGCAGATTCAAGGCGCGAAAACGCACGCGGTTGCGCACGGAATCCTTGATCCGCCAGGAGTCGGTATCCACTTGCACAAAAAACTCATTGCACCGCTGCGACGGAAGGCCGCGCATCAGTGACAGTCGGTCGTACACCCCTTCCTTAGCGGTTTCCAATACGGCGGAAGATCCGTCAGTCGCCAAAATATCGGCGTCGTTGCAACGCGTCGATAGCAGGCCGCGCATGCCCTCCTCCACGATCATGCTGATGGAATAAGGCTCCTGCCCGCTGGAACAGGCAGCGGACCAAATGCGGGTTTTTTCACCCGGCCTCTGCTGTTTCGCTAAGGCCGGCAAAAGTGATTTGCCGAGATAATCGAAGGGATAATTATCGCGAAACCAGAAGGTTTCATTGGTCGTCATGGCATCAATGACTTTTTGACGCAGGCTTTTGTGGCTGTCCTGCTGGATAACCCGCGTGAGTTCGCCGAGGGATTTCAGGCCGTGCTCCAGCAGAATGCGCCGCACGCGGGTGGATACCAGGTACTGCTTATTCGCGCCCAGATCTATGCCGCAGGCAGTACGTAAAAACACCGTAAATGCCTGGTATTCATTTGCATCAAGCGGGGAGATATCCCCCCCATTGAAATGGTTCATTCCCAGCGCTTCCGGATTTGCGACAATTTTTGGAAAACCGGTCCCCACCCAGTGGTTCCATCGATTTTCGCGTTAAGGATGGCTGTCTTGTCCTACGTCCAGAATCCGCTTACTAACCCGTTTCGCCAACTCGTCTGGATGGAATTTAGCGAGAAAATCATTGGCACCGACTTTCTTGACCATAGCTTCGTTGAAGATGCCGCTCAGCGAGGTGTGCAGAATCACGTGCATACTCTGCAGCTGCGGATTGGCGCGTATCTCGGCGGTAAAAGTGTAGCCATCCATTTCCGGCATTTCGATGTCCGAGATGACCAGCAGGAGCTCCTTATAAGGGTCTTTGCCGTGCTCCACCATATCCAACAGGTAATCCAACGCTTCTTTGCCATTTTTCATTACCGTGGTGCGCACGCCCATGGATTCAATCACTTTCTGAATCTGTTTGCGCGCTATGGCCGAATCGTCGACGATCAACACATGCTTATTGACCGCCTCCGCTTTGCTGACGCCCTTGATTACTTCTTCGCTGACCTCTTCCGGCAGCGGCGAAAC
The DNA here is from genome assembly GCA_023416875.1 of Pseudomonadota bacterium. Lineage (GTDB taxonomy): Bacteria > Pseudomonadota > Gammaproteobacteria > Pseudomonadales > Cellvibrionaceae > UBA5868. The sequence goes on along the minus strand of JAEZGT010000213.1, from coordinate 1,062 downwards.
CTCCGCAAGAATTTTTTCCACGTCAATAATTTCCACCAAGCGGCCGTCCACTTCGGTGACCGCCGTCAGATAACTTTCTTTGCCGGATCCTTTCGGTGGAGGGTGAATGGAACCCCAATTCATATTGACGATACGTTCGACAGAGCTGACCAAAAAGCCTTGGGTTGAGCGGTTATATTCCGTAATGATGACAAAACAGTTTTCGATATTCTCTAAGCGGCTCGCCCCCATTGCCTGGCGCATATCCATAATCGGAATAGTTCCGCCGCGAATATGCGCCACGCCGCGCACTACGGGCTTGCGCTTGGGAATTTCATTTAAATGCGGGCACTGCAGTACTTCTTTAACTTTGAACACGTTAATACCATAGAGCTGGCGCCCGCCTAGACTGAATAACAATAATTCCAGGCGATTCTGCCCTACCAATTGTGTCCGCTGATTAACGCTGTCGAGAACACTTGCCATACTACTGCCTCAAAAAAATAAAATGCCCGAGATCCTGGCGAATAAAAAAGTTGGTGGGCACGCGCTTTGCAGAAAGGGATTCACTAGCCATTAAATTCGTGCCGGACGACATTTTTTTGACACTATGACCCACAGGCGCCGTCATTCACTAAAGCATAGGACATTCACAATGGGCCACCGCGTTTTTTTCGCCGGCATGCTGTTGCTGATTGCCAGTATCGCTCGTGCCGACGGCATTGAAAGTCCAGACAGCCTGCGCGGTAAGGTCGAGGCATTTCTGCAAAGCGCGCTGCGCAATGAATATGTCGGCATCAAACCCGAAGATCTGGAGATCGCGGTTGGAAATCTCGATTCACGCCTGCGCTTATCACAATGCGAGGCACCCCTGCGGCAGGAAATTGCCTCTGCCCGGCCCTACGGCAGCAATCTGACGGTGAAGGTCAATTGCAACGCACCGGAGCCCTGGTCTATTTATGTGCCGGCCCGTGTGCAAACTTATGCCGAAGTGGCGGTGGTGGGACGCGCCCTGCCCCGCGGCACGGTACTCAGTGCAGATGACGTGATGCTGAAACGCATGAACACCAGCCAGGGCGGCTC
>JAEZGT010000163.1 GCA_023416875.1 Pseudomonadota bacterium | reverse complement strand
CCGGTGCTCTGATCTACAGTGATGATCGCGCAGCGTTGGCAATGATCCTTCAAACCCAGCACCGCATTTCCTCCAGCCGCACGCAGATATTGCACTTCGTGCTCGGCAAATGCCGGCAGGCCGGAGAACACCAGGCTGGGGCGGAAGCGCCGCATATCCACGGCAGCCGAATCTGCCAGCATCAGCTGCTGATTCAACGCTCGTAGGGACGCGAGATTGGCACATAAGTAGGGCGCGCCGTCGGAAAAATAGGTGTGGTAGGGGCCAAAACGCTCGGGATTGGTCGGGCGGGGCTGGCGTTTGTCGAAGTACACCAGTTGCAGATCCATATCGGTGGCGAGGGCTTGCTGCAGCCATTTATTCACTTCGGGTCGCGCCGGATAACCGCTGCACATGGAATTCCAGACTTTTACCGGGCGGGGCTCGCTGTCGGTTGGCGACACCACGACTTCACCATCCCGCTGGTGGCTCAGCACCAGTTCGCCGTTTTGCAGCTCCGGGCGAATAGTCGCCATCCGCGGCAATTTGCGCTGGCTCAGGAAGACACCGTCGCTATCCACCAGCATCCACTCCCGATCGCCGGCCAAGCCAGTCGGCAGCAAGGTGGCGGATTGCAGGGAGATGCCGGCCAGGGATTTCACCGGGTAGATCCAGATTTGCTCGATGATCACAGGCGGCATTAGCCTTTGTCCTTTTGGCCTTGATTGAATTGCGCCAGTTGTTCGGCAGAGGCGGGGGCTTGGTAGCGCTGTTTCCACTCCTCGTACGGCATGCCGTAAATCCGCTCACGCGCTTCTTCATAATTCACCGGCACACCGCGTTCCTCCGCTGCGGCGACGTACCATTTCGCCAGACAGTTGCGGCAAAAGCCGGCCAGATTCATCAGGTCGATGTTCTGCACCTGCTTGTTATTATCCAGATGTTGCAACAGCCGGCGCAGCACGGCGGCTTCGATTTCGGTGCTGGTATCGCTCATGTTTATCTCCAGGTCTAAAGCGTAAGTAAGGTCTGTATGGGTAGATAGGAGAGCAGGTCACCTTCTGCCACTGTGGTATCCGACGCGAGCCATGCCAGACCGCTAGCCCAGAGCACGGAACTCAGCACCCCGGAGCTTTGGTTGGCGAACGGCTGCAATTGGTTGTGTTCCAGGCGCACGCGGAGAAATTCCGGTCGCCGGCGCGGCTGGCGAATGGCGAAGCCTGCTGGTCGGTCTTCAAACGGCAGCTCTTGCAACGGCCTGCCGTAAAGGCCTTCGATAAAAGATTTAACGAAGAGCACTGCCGTAGTGAAGGCGGAAACCGGATTGCCCGGCAAAGCCAGAATGGGGGTGATGCCTACTTTGCCGAAGGCCAAAGGTTTGCCGGGTTTCAGATTGACCTTCCAAAGCTCCAGTTCGCCGAGGCTGATTATGGCCGCTTTCAGATAGTCCGCATCGCCGACGGAGACACCCCCGGTGCTGATAATAAGGTCGGCCTCATCGGCGACGCTGCGCAATAAATTGCGGGTCTGTTCGAGATCATCCGCGACGCACTCCTGGCGAACCAACTCGCAGCCCCAGTCCTCCAGCAGTCCACCGAGAAGATAGAGGTTGGAGTTATAAATCTGCCCCGGCGCCAATTGCCGTCCCGGTTCTACCAACTCAGATCCGCTGCTCAGCAGGGCGACGCGGGGTCGGCGCCGAACTTCCACGGAATCCACACCACAAGAGGCAAGCAGCCCGAGGTGTACGGCGGAAAGTTTTGCACCTTTCTGGGCGATGATCTGCCCGCGCTGCAGGTCCTGCCCGCGCGGTCTTATGTTTTCCCCTACCCGCACGGCGGCTTGAATGGTGACCTGATCGCCGTCGCGTTCACACTCTTCTTGAATCGCCACAGTGTTGGCGCCAGGTGGGATTTCCCCGCCGGTAAAAATTCGCGCAGCTGTACCGGGTTGCAGCGGTTGCGGCGCCGCGCCGGCGGCAATGGTCTGGCTGACCTTCAGGCGCCAGGGCGGGGGGCCGTCCGGAATTTGCAGTGCGTAACCATCCATAGCGCTGTTGGCTGCGGGAGGGACATCGACATGGGCGGTGGTATCCGCTGCCAGAATGCGCCCGCGCGCCTGCGCCAAAGGAATGGTTTCCGCTGGCAACGCCTGAGCTTGCCCGGCGATGGCCGCGCGGGCGGTAAATACGTCCATCATCGGCGAATACCTGGGTAGGAAATTAGAGTTTGACCTGAGCAACGAAATTGCAGGGGCGGGTGCGGCTGTCCAATTGCGCCTGCAAAATCTGCTGCCAGGCGGTGTTACAGGCATTGGTGGAGCCTGGCAGGCAGAACACCAGGGTGCGATTGGCCAGTCCTCCTAGGGCGCGGGACTGGATGGTCGAAGTGCCGATTTCGCTGAAGGAGAGGTGGCGGAAGAGTTCGCCAAAGCCTTCGATTTGTTTATCAAGTAACGGAGTCACTGCCTCTGGCGTGCTGTCGCGGCCGGAGAAACCCGTGCCGCCTGTGATGAGAACAACCTGTGCCTGTGTATCGGCAATCCAGCGCGAGACTATGGCGCGGATCTGATAGATATCGTCCTTTACCAGCGCGCGTTCATAGAGCTTGTGGCCCGCACCCGCAATCTGCGCCACCAGGGCGTCACCGGATTTATCGTCGGCGCTGGTGCGGGTGTCCGACACGGTCAGCACGGCGATATTTAATGGGTAAAACTCTGCGTAACTGGACATAAAAATTCCTTGATGACGAAAACGGCAAATCAACCGCCGGTGGCGTTCATGAAACGCAGAATTTGCGGCGGTTCATCGAGATTGAAATGATGGCGTTCCGGTTTCAACCGCAATGCAGCGACCATAGCCTCGGTCAGTCTTTCCTCGCGGTTCTCCGCCGGACCCGTACGCAATACCGAACGCAAGTCTGCGCTGTGCTCATTGCCAAGGCACAGCAATATGCGGCCCTCCGAGCTGACTCTCACTCGGTTGCAGCTAGCGCAGAAATTATGACTATGCGGCGAGATAAACCCCAGTCGGTTGGCGTAGTCTTTCGCTGCCCAATAACGCGCAGGCCCGCCGGTCGTTTCTGCCATTGCGGTAAGAAAAAAATGCGGGTCCAACAAGTTGCGCAATT
>JAEZGT010000133.1 GCA_023416875.1 Pseudomonadota bacterium | reverse complement strand
TTCAAGAGGTGTACCCGATCTGGGGCTTCTACGGTCTGCTCGGCAAGATCAAAGTTCAGGATCAGGAGTTTATGGTGCAGGCGGATACCCGCTTGACCGGTGAGTACGACCGTCGCATCAACTTCTGGGATCTGCGTGTCGGCGATCAGGTGTATGTATCGAGCTATCCGTTTGGTGACGTGATGGTTGCCAGCAGCATCGCGGTGGACAACCGCGATGTAGAAGTGGTGATGTTGGAAATGCAGGGCGTGGCCTATTATGCCTCTGAGCCGTTAAGTGCATTCTTTATATTCAACACCAAAATTGTGGTGACTCCCGAGACCACCTACGCACGCTTTGACACACCAGTGAATGCCACGGAGTTTTTCGCCGTCGCCAACAACTCATACGTGCGGGTGCGCGGTTACTATGAATTCGGCGGCGTCTTCCGGGCTGAGCATGTTCAGGTGTTTCCGCCGGATTATTCGATGGGGTATCCGCCGCCGCCAGAAACGCGTAAATAGCGGCGGCGGGTCCTTCTTCAGGACCGCAATGCCTCTTGCTGAATGGCCAGCAGCTGTTGAATGCCTTGCCTGCCTAGGGCGAGCAGCTGCTGGAACTGCTCTTCACTGAACGGTTCTTTTTCCGCAGTACCCTGAATTTCGATGATGCCACCCTTATTGGTCATGATCAGGTTCATATCGGTATCGGCGCTGGAGTCTTCGGCATAGTCTAAGTCCAGCACAGGCACACCTTGGTAGATGCCGACGGATACTGCGGCGACCATGCAGGACAATGGGTCGGTCTTTAAGATCTGCCGGCGCTGCATATGCTGCAGCGCGTCCACCACCGCCACACAGGCGCCCGTGATGGCGGCGGTGCGGGTGCCCCCATCGGCCTGAATGACGTCACAGTCGACGGTTAGGGTGAATTCTCCCAATTGCTTCAAATCCACAGCAGCGCGCAGGGAGCGGCCGATCAGGCGCTGTATCTCCACGGTGCGCCCGCTCTGTTTGCCGCGCGCGGCTTCCCGGTCCATGCGGGTTCCGGTAGAGCGCGGCAGCATCCCGTACTCAGCTGTCAGCCAGCCCTGTTGCGAGCCTTTGAGAAAGCGCGGCACGCCCTCGATCAAACTCGCGTTGCACAGCACTTTGGTATCACCAAAGCACACCAGGACGCTGCCTTCAGCGTGTTTGGTGTAGTGGCGAGTGATGGTTATGGGCCGTAATTGGTCGGCGGTGCGGCCGCTGGGACGTTGCATGATTCACCTTGGAAGGCTGGAAAATGAGCGGCGATTATAACGGCCGGGGTCGGAAATCCAATGTGTTAAGATCCGAGGCTTTTGTGATCAGAGGACAGTGACCATGCCGCGCAGTATGACCGGATTTGCCCGCTTGGAAGTGCAATACCCGTGGGGCCATTTGATCTGTGAGATTCGCACCGTCAATCACCGCTATCTGGAACCGGGGCTGCGTCTGTCCGATTCCCTGCGCAGTCTGGAACCCAGTCTGCGAGAAAGCCTGCGCGGCCAACTCGGTCGCGGCAAGGTGGATGTGGTCCTGGCGTTCAAGCCTGATGAGGCCAGTGGGTTGTCGACAGATTTCAATTATGAGTTGGCGCGCGACTTGGTGCGGATGGTGGAGCAGGTCAATCAGTTGGCTGCGAATCCGGCCCCCATCAATGCTCTGGATATCCTGCGCTGGCCCGGTGTGTTGAAAGCACGGGAGCTGGATCAGGAACTACTGGAAAAAGAAGCGCTGGCGCTGTTTGAGCGGACCTTGCAGCAACTGCTCGACAACCGCTCGCGGGAAGGGGCGGAGCTCGCCAATTTGATCGAGCAGCGCCTGCAGGCGATTTCGGAGCAGGTGACGGAAGTGCGCGGTCGCCTGCCGGAATTGGCGGCGCAACAGCAGGAAAAACTGCGTGCGCGCCTCGAAGTGCTGAATACGGAAGTCGACGAGGACCGGCTGGCGCAGGAGCTGGTCTACCTTGCGCAGAAGAGCGATGTGGCGGAGGAGTTGGACCGCCTCGCGGCCCATATCGTCGAGGTGCGCCGCACCCTCAACCAAAAAGAGCCCATTGGCCGGCGTTTGGACTTCCTTATGCAAGAGCTCAATCGCGAGGCCAACACTCTTTCTTCCAAGTCCACCGCCAGCAGCAATACCCAGGCCGCCGTGGATATGAAGGTATTCATCGAGCAAATGCGGGAACAGGTACAGAACATCGAGTAACGGCGAAGCCGAGCTTTGCCGTTTTGGCATTTCATTGGTTTGACAATTCACGTCCCTGGCGCTGTATGATGCCGCGGCACCTCTATATCTATATTTGTTGCAAGGTTAATTATGATTCGCTATTTGGCTCCTCTATTTTTTATGGGTTGTTTGACCGCCTGCGCCAACATGACACAGGTTTTGGACACGGGAGCCCAAATGTCTCAAACCATGGGTTACAGCCCCGTGCAGTTGAATAACGCTGTGAAAGATGTGTTGGAATTGAGCGTCACTCGGGCGACGGATCAGTTGGCGCAATCCGGTGGCTATGGGCAGAGTAATTATTGGCGTCTTAGCCTGCCCGAATCCGCGCGACCTGTGGCGGACACCTTGAAGCAATTGGGGCTTGGCGGCCCATTAAATCAAGTGGAAAGCCTTATGAACCGGGGCGCCGAACTGGCAGCTGCGGAAGCGAAAGGTGTTTTTCTGGAAGCGCTGACAGGCATGGCGGTCTCTGACGCGATTGGAATCGTACGCGGAGGGAATACGGCGGCAACGGATTATTTTCGTTCTGCTACCGAGGCGCAGCTGCGCACGCGCTACCAAAGCATTATGGAAAAACAACTGCAACAGGTGGGATTTTACAAGCAATATCAGCAGATTTTGACAGCCTATAAAGCGCTTCCTTTGGCTAATAAACCGGACTTGGATCTGGAACAACATGCAGTCAATCAGGGATTGCAGGCGCTGTTTGGTCAAATTGCTGAGGAAGAACGGAAAATTCGCGCTAATCCTGTTGAACAGGGAACTGCGCTTATCGGAGCTATATTTGGTAAGCGGTAATCTTAATCAGGTGATCCCGCCGTCTCCAGAGAAGGAGAATTGACCTAGGGATCGAGGTTTCAACAACAATAACGTATTGCTTTATGTCTCATTTTCCTGCGGATTTTTCCAGTGGTATCTGGGAGCGGCGAGGTTTTCTCGCCTACGTTGATCACTGGGTCGAGCATACCGGGACGGCACCTGCGATCAGTTTTTCCCAAACGACTCTGCCATATCACGCACTTGCCGGTAATGCGCAGGTGATTGCCGCCGCGCTAGAGAGCAGAGGTATAGGTGCCGGTGCCAAAGTCGGCGTCGCCGTGTCGCGCTCAGAAATGCTGGTGCCGCTGCTGTTGGCAATCTGGTCATTACGCGCCGCCTATGTGCCGGTCGATCCCACTTATCCTGTCCACCGGCAGGTATACATTCTGGAGAACGCGGAAGCTGATGTGCTGGTGGTGGACGAGCCGCGGGATGATCTGGCTTTTGCCGGCACTATGGTGACTCTGCAGGAGCTCTGCGCTGCGCCAGTGCCGGAAGTGGTCAGACCTCTCGCAGCGCAAACCTATGACCCGGCCGATATGGCCTACATGATTTACACCTCCGGCTCTACCGGCAACCCGAAAGGCGTGGCGATTACCCAGGGGAACCTTATTAATTTTCTTTTGGCGATGGCAGAAGAGCCGGGTCTGTGCTCCGATGATGTCCTCCTCGCGATCACCACCATTTCGTTTGATATTCACATCCTCGAACTGTTTTTACCTCTTCTGGTAGGCGCCCACATCATTGTGGCTTCGAAGCAGGAGGCGGTGACGCCGGAAGTGCTGCAACACATGGTAAATGAGCGCGGCATCACTGTATTGCAGGCTACTCCCGCCACTTGGCGTATGGTCTTGGGGCACGGCTGGCGCCCCCGCCACCCGCTCAAGAAAATTCTGGTCGGAGGAGAGGCGCTTCCCATAGACCTGAGACCGCTGATGCATGCGGTGTCAACTGAGCTGTGGAATATGTACGGCCCAACCGAGACCACAGTCTGGTCTACCTGTCAGTTGATTCGGGAAGGCGACAGCAAAATCTATATTGGTCGGCCAATTCGCAATACCACGGTTCACATCGTCGATGACAAGCTGGAGCCGGTTGCCGATGGCATCGCGGGCGAACTGCTGATCGGTGGGGCAGGTGTCGCCATGGGCTACTATCGCAACCCTGAGCTGACCGCCGAAAAATTTATCGTGAATCCGCGTTTGGAACCTGGGCGCGTCTACCGCACAGGAGATGCGGTGGTTCGCCGCGACGGCGGAGTTTTGGAATACGTCAATCGCATCGACAACCAGATAAAAATCCGGGGTTTCCGTGTAGAGCCGTCGGAAATTGAGTATGTGCTTGCCCAACATCCTCAAATCAAGCAGGCAGCCGTCGTCGCGGCGGATTTTAATGAAGGCGACAAACGCATGCTCGCTTTCTATTTAGGCGATGAAATCGCAGCAACTGAATTGCAGCGTTTTTGCAGCGAGAATCTGCCAGTACATATGGTGCCGCATCACTTTATCTGGCTCCCAGAATTTCCCATGACCGCCAATTACAAAGTGGATCGCAAAGTTTTGGCCGCTAGGGGTAAGGATCGGATCAACGAGCAAAAAGAAATACGGGAATCCGACGCGCGTGATGATTTGGATCGCAGTCTGCTCGCAGTCTGGGAAAAGACTCTTGGTGTTAATGGCCTGAGTATCGACGACAATTTTTTTGAGTTGGGCGGCCATTCACTTCTGGCTCTGCAGGTTATCAGTGAGATGCACAAAGCCACGGGGCTGACATTCTCATCCACCATGTTTTTTGAGTCGCCGACACTAAGAGCAATGCGTGACAGCCTCGGTGAACAAGCCAACCGCGCGGCAAGCGTGGTGAAACTCAATAATGCGACTGAGGGTGAGCCGGTATTTTGCCTTTGCGGCGTGCAGATCTATCGCGACTTTGCCTCGCAGTTCAACAACGGCCGGCCGGTCTTTGGGGTGTTTGCGGAACAAGAATTTGCGATTATCGAAGCAACCGAACAAATACATTATTCCTTCAACAGTCTTGTGCAATCCTATGTTGATGCCATCCGGCGCCAGGGAACCTATTCTTCCCTTAGTTTAGTGGGTTTGTCATTTGGCGGACTGGTAGCGTTGGAGGCCGCAAATATTTTGCGTAAAGAAGGCGTGCGTATCTCTAACGTCATTTTATTGGACTCATATTTGTCCACCAGCGGTTACCGTTCCATCCGCAAGTTGTTTATGGATATTCAGCACCACGTCCAGCGTGAAGGTCTCATCTCTCTCCGACGCGTCATGCAACGTGTGGTGCGAAAGCTCAAACAATTTGCTGGCGAAGCTGATGTGCCAGGTCCAGATATGGCACTGGTGCAAAAAGGGCGGGAAAAGGCCTTTGACCGCGCAGCAGTGCAGTTTGAAGCGTCGGCACATCACTACCCGTTTGATGCACTGCTGGTGAAAGCGACGAGAACCAATTTCGGTTTTGGTTTTAAAGCAAAACGGGATTACGACCTGAAATCCATTATTCACGGTGATCTGCAAATCTCTGAAGTAGATGCGAACCATGTGGAAATGATGACAGGAAAGGCGGTTATTCAGGTTTATGAGGAAATGCGACAGTATGAGCAGCGGCGCGCTTGATATGACATCGACGGAAATGAGCGGAGCGTTAACTACCCGAATATTTGCCGGCAAATCCGGATTTGCTGAATTGCAACCGGTATGGGACAAATTAGCAAGTGCCTGTGGCTACCATTTTCTTCATTATCCAGTTTGGTATCACGCGGAGCTGGAGAGTCGGGAGGATACGAACGACGTCTTTTTTATTGCGCTCTATGATGCGGGCAAATTATTTGCAGTTTTGCCGCTTGAGCGTATTTTTCTACGCAAAGGCCGTTTGAGTTTGCCTGTTATGCAACTGTTTTACCCTAATGAGATGGGTGTAAACGATGTAGTTGCAGATCGTTCACTGGCACCTTGTCAAAAGCTGCTGCAGACGGTTATGCGGCGTGAATTACCATTCTTCGCTTTTATCCGTTGGCAATGTGTCGTGGAAAATGGATGTGCCGTCAGCTTATTGCCGCCGGACAAAAAGCCACGCACTACACACGCCTCCAAGTACATCGACTTCTCCCAAGGCTTTGCCGCGTTTTGGGACAGCTACAGTAGTAAATTCCGCAAAGGTTTGCTGAAAAAACTGCGCAAGGCGGAAGAGCAAGGTGAATTGCGTCTGGTGTGTGCCACTTCGGCAGAAGAATTACCCCAAGCCTTTGACGACTTTCTTGCCGTGGAAGACTCCGGCTGGAAAGGTGAACGTGGCACCAGTATCAAGAAGCAACCAAAAAAACTCGCTTTTTATCAACACCTTCTCAAGGAGTATGGCGAGCGCGGTATTTGCCAGATCAATATTCTGTATTCGAACGATGTTCCTATTGCCGCGCAGTTTGGTGTGCGGGTTGGGCGCCGGTTGTTCTTGCTCAAGATTGGTTTTCGCGAGGATTACGCCGCCGTCAGCCCGGGATATCTGGTGTTGTATAAACTCGTGGAGCAGAGCTCAGCCCGGGGCGAAATTGACAGTGTGAGTTTTGTTACGGGCGTGAACTGGATCGATCGCTGGCATCCGCGACACCTTGATGTGGGAATTTTTTATCTCGGTAATGGCCTCTGGTTCAGTGAACTTATGGTAACGGGGCTGGTAAAAGCGATTGAGATCCGCGAGCGTCGCAAACAACCAGAGAAGGCTGAGGACACGTCGGACAGCGACGACTAATTACCATCGTTATGTTAGTCCGAGCGCTCATCATTTTTTCTATCGTTGCTGTCGCTCTGGCTTTGGCGGGTTGTACCGCCAGCTGGCTTAGGGGGATTCGCCAGCCCAGTACAGTGAACCCTCCGCCGGCTCCACCCAAAGCTGTTAAGTGGGTGAACGATTGGGAAATGCCGCCGTCTCGGCTGCAGCATCTGGCGTTTTCCAGCGAGGCCATGGGACATGAAATCGGTATCAGCATCCTGCCACCAGCCCACGACAATCCTGCTCCGCTCATTATTTT
>JAEZGT010000065.1 GCA_023416875.1 Pseudomonadota bacterium | reverse complement strand
AAAACAAACAATAATAAGATGAACGTGATTTGATTTTTGAGAGGATGGGCTTGTGCCAAACATGGATGTCGCGCTTATAAAGCGCGCCTAAATAATAATGAAACAAAAGTGATTCGGAACGGGAAGGTCAAAAGCCTTCCCGTTTTCATTTATGCGTTCCCCATCTGCTTGTCGGATAACGCAAAGCGAGAATTCCCGTAACACGTACATTTTCAAACTCTATCTTCCCTCTTCAACCCATTGATTTTAATGAAAAATTTTCACAAGCAATACAACTGCCAGTTCATAAAAGATCACCAAGTCAAGCTACAAAGAACAATAACCAATAAAACTTGCGATTCAGCCGATAAGTCCAACAAAGATAAATTAGAACCCGGTTTAACGTCTTGAGAAGAACACCGGCCGTAGGTACCCGCCCAGATCACGTGACTCTATGCCCACCTAGCCAGTGCTATGGTCTGCTCTGCTCGTTCGGAGTAGACTCGCGTCTTCATTTTTGCTGTGTCACGAAAACACGATGCTCAACCGCCTGCTGAAGCTGTTCACCCCTGGAAAACAACAAAATAAAATGACCTCCCCCAAAATCATTCCGGCCAACGAACACGGACTGCGCAAATCCCAGTTCAGCCCAAATGCAATAAAGGTCATCGAAAAACTTCAGGAAGCCGGATTTTCCGCGTTTCTGGTTGGCGGCGGTGTACGGGACGTTCTGCTCAAAGGACAACCGAAAGATTTTGATGTGGCTACAAACGCTACTCCGGAAGAAACTAAAAAGCTCTTTCGCAGCGCTATGATTATCGGTCGGCGCTTTCGCATCGTTCATGTCAGGTTTGGCCGGGAAATCATCGAAGTCACCACCTTTCGCGCCCACCACGACCAATCCGATAACCCCAAGGACGCGGAGCAATCCCACACCGGCATGCTGTTGCGCGACAACGTCTACGGAGACATAGAGTCGGATGCCGTGCGCCGCGACTTCTCGGTGAACGCTCTCTACTACGATCCGAGCAACGGCAATCTCCTCGACTACACCAATGGGCTCGCGGATCTGAACCGGCGTGTATTGCAGATGATTGGCAACCCGGAAGCGCGCTATCGCGAGGATCCTGTGCGCATGCTGCGCGCAGTCAGATTTGCCGCAAAACTCGGCTTTGCCATGACTGACAACACTGCCGAACCAATCAAGCGCCTCGCCTCACTGATGGGCCACGTACCGCCAGCGCGCCTATTTGAGGAAGTCCTCAAGCTGATGCTCAGCGGTTACGCAACGGTTACCTTGGGACTGTTACGGGAACACGGTTTATTTGAAGCTCTGTTTCCCGGAACAGAAATCTGCCTGCAAAAAGGCGGCGAAGTCACCAATAAGTTCGTTACTCAGGCGGTAGTAAACACGGATAAGCGCATCCGCCAGGACAAAAAGGTCACGCCGGCATTCATCTACGCTGCATTTCTCTGGCCCCCGTTGCAAGCAGCCATTCGCAAGCTGATGCAGGAAAATAAAATGCCGCTGGCGGAAGCCATGCAGCGCGCTGAACAAGGCGTGATCGCTCAACAGCTAAGCCGTACTGCTCTACCTAAACGTTTCCTGATTCCCATGCGGGAGATCTGGGCGCTGCAGCTGCGTCTGCCGCGGCGCGAAGGTCGTAAGGCGTTCGCCCTGTTGGAGCATCCACGTTTCCGCGCGGCCTATGACTTTCTGCTGCTGCGTGAACAGGCCGGGGAAAATCTGGATGGCCTAGGTCTCTGGTGGACACAATTCCAGGATGTTGATGAAAGCCTGCGTGAGCAGATGGTCAAGGATTTGGGTAGCCCCCAGCGCCAGCGTCGACCGCGACGACGCCATCCGAAACCTGCCAACAATCCGCCAACCGCCAACTGAGCTATGCCCTGTCACAGTGTATTTGTCGGCCTGGGCAGCAACCTCAACGAGCCCGCTCAACAGATCGCCGTGGCTTGCGAAGCCCTACGGCAAATCGCTACCAATCGCTCATTAAACATGTCGTCACTGTATCGCAGCGTTGCGGTCGGACCGCCTCAGCCGGACTACCTCAATGCGGCTGTCCATTTTTTCACGCCGTTGGAGCCGCTCGCACTCCTGGACGCATTACAGCAAATTGAATTAGCGCAGGGCCGGGTCCGCTCCATTCACTGGGGACCGCGCACCTTGGATCTGGATATATTGCTGATCGACGATTTGCAACTGGATCTCCCACGCCTTCAGGTACCACATCCGTTTATGCGCCAACGCAATTTCGTGCTTATCCCCCTTCTTGAATTGGCTCCGGACCTGCAACTCCCGGGGGGTGATAAGGTAGCGGACCTGGTACAACAGATTGGCGCTGCGGGGCTGACCCGTCTCGCCTCCCTTTAAAGGTGAAGTTTCCTTATGGAAAGCCGTCGATTAAATCGCAGCGACCTTCTCGGCCAACAGCTTCCGCGTTATTTGGTAATTGAAGGACCGATTGGCGTTGGCAAAACAACCCTAGCGCGAATGTTTTCCGAAAGCTTCGGTTGCGCCACGCTGCTGGAGGACGCAGAAGCCAATCCCTTTCTCCCCCGCTTTTATGCCGGCGAAAAAAACGCTGCTTTGGCGACGCAGCTGTTTTTCCTGATGCAGCGTGCGCAACAGCTCCAATCATTGCGTCAGGACGATCTTTTCGCCGACGGCCGGGTAGCAGATTTTCTGATCGACAAGGACAGACTATTTGCCGAGGTCACACTGGATGCCGACGAGTTGGCTCTTTATGAGCAGGTTTACACTCACGTGACCCTTGATACGGTCGAGCCGGATCTGGTGATTTATCTACAGGCCCCAACCTCGACATTATTGGAGCGCATTCACCGCCGCGGCATTACGGCTGAACAGACGATCACACGAGAGTATTTGGATCGCCTCAACAGCGCTTACTCCCGCTTTTTCCATTTTTACGACAGAGCACCACTGCTGATCGTTAACACGGCAGATATCGACTGGGTCAATAACGTCGGTGATTACAACAATCTGGTGCGCTACCTCCTAGGGATCACCCACGGGCGCCATTACTATAATCCCCAACCAGCCCTTTAACCTCCGCCTTAGGAAACACCATGGTCTATGCCAACCAGCCGGAAACCGGCCTTAGCAAAAAAATCACCATCCAATCCTTGCGGAAGCTGAAAAACCAGGGTGAGAAATTCGTTACGGTTTCTCTCTACGACGCCCCCATGGCCGCTATGGCAGAACGCTGCGGGGTTGAGGTGGTGCTGGTGGGCGACAGCCTGGGTATGACCGTGCTTGGGTACGACAGCACAATTCCCGTGACCATGGAGCAGATGATCTACCACATAGAAGCGGTGGCGCGAGGTAATCGCAAATCGCTGATCATCGGCGATCTCCCTTTTATGACTTATGCCACCCCCGAGCAGGCAATGGTCAACGCCACCAGAGTCATGCAGGCGGGTGCTCACATGGTGAAAATCGAAGGTGGGCGCTGGCTAGCACCCATAGTCACCATGCTGAGCGAGCGCGGTATACCTGTGTGTGCCCACATAGGGTTGACGCCGCAGTCGGTGTACAAATTCGGGGGCTTCCGCGTTCAGGGCCGCACACCAGAAAGTGCAGCCGTGCTGCTCGAGGACGCGCTCATTCTCGAACGCGCCGGCGCGGATATAGTGCTATTCGAATGTGTCCCTGCGGAGCTCGCCCGCAAAGCAACGAAGAGCCTGAACGTCCCCACCATAGGTATCGGCGCCGGTCGCGATACCGACGCGCAGGTACTCGTTATCAATGACATTCTCGGTCTGACCGAACAGCCACCAAAGTTTTCCAAAAATTTCCTTGCCGAAACCGGCACCATCAAAGGGGCGCTGTTGCGCTACGCCGAGGACGTGAAGGCGGGGATTTTCCCCGGCGAAGAGCACATTTTTACCTGACGGGATAAGGAATTTCCTGCGCGACGGCGCGAAACGTGCTTTGAAAAAGCCGCTGAGTCTTATGCCAAATCAGAATGAAGCTTATCCATTGGCGCTTGAATCAATATGAGTGCGCAGTGCTAGAATGCGCTGCGATTCAAATAGGAGACGTGTGATGACCCATTTGCCAGATACCCTTCGCGAAAATGTGCGCCTTCTGGGCGAACTGCTGGGGGAGACTCTTTTAACGCACGAGGGAGTCGACGTCTTCCGCAAAGTTGAAGAAATTCGCAACCTCGGCAAAGCCATCAACCGCTCGCCGAATAGTGATTCCCAACCGCTGATCAATTTCCTGTCGCAGTTGGAAGACAGCGATATTCTGCCCATCGCCCGCTCCTTCAACCAGTTTCTCAACTTGGCGAATATCGCCGATCAGGAGTACCAATCCAGTGTGGAGGCGGAGGACGAGGACGCCCTTGATCAGATGTTCAAGCAGTACGTCAAAGCCATGGGCAAAGATGCCCTTTATGATGTGG
>JAEZGT010000047.1 GCA_023416875.1 Pseudomonadota bacterium | reverse complement strand
GAGCGGCAGCACTGGTGATAAACCCGTCGAGAATGCCTTCGGGAACCGGTTGATTGTCGCGATCCAGAATCGCGTCGCTCAGCATGTGATGGCCGACGTTGCGAATAAACATCAGGCTGCGCCCCGGCAGCACAAACGCGGCTCCGTCCGGCGCGGTGTAATGACGATCACTGTTGAGCTTGCGGGTGAAGGTGCGGCCGTTTTTGCTGACTTCTTCTGTCAGCGTGCTGCGCATCAACCCGAGCCAGTTGCGGTAGACCTGGACTTTATCTGGTGCATCCACGGCGGCGATGGAGTCTTCGCAATCCATAATGGTAGTGAGCGCAGATTCCAAAATGATGTCTTTGATTCCGGCTGTATCCTGTGCGCCGATCGGGCTGGCTCCGTCGATATGGACTTCCACATGCAGCCCGTGGCGGCACAGCAATACTACATCCGGTTTATCGGCGGCACCCTGATAGCCGCGAAATTGCGCGGCATCGGCGAGACGGCTGCAACTGCCGTCAATTAACACGGCAATCAATTCGCCGTTATCCATCACAAAACTTTTTAGTGTGTGATGAGAGCCTTCGGCGAGAGGGAAATAGGCATCGAGAAAATCGCGGCCAAAATCCATCACCCGTGCACCGCGCAAGGGATTGTAACCATCGCCGCGCTCAGCGCCGCCTTCGTCTTCGATCATGTCTGAGCCGTAAAGCGCATCGTAAAGGCTACCCCAGCGGGCGTTGCACGCGTTAAGGGCGAAACGCGCATTCATCACGGGAACTACCAATTGCGGGCCGGCGAGAGTGGCAATTTCCGCATCGACATTTTCCGTGGTGATTTGAAACGGCGCGCCGGTGGGCAGCAGATAACCGATTTCCTGAAGAAATGCGCGATAGGACTCTGGCGTGAATTCGGGATTTTGCTTGTGCCATTGATCAATTTGTTGCTGCAGAAAATCCCGGCGGGCTAGCAGGGCTTGATTGCGCGGTGCCAGCAAATGAATCGTACGATCCAGCCCCGCCCAGAAATCCGCCGCCGTTACGCCGGTATCGGGCAGAAGCTCTTCATTCACGAAAGCAAATAACGCTTCGTGAATTTTCAGATGGCCGACGATGTAGTAGGTGACCTCTGGAGCGTGGGTATCCGATGACATAATCCGGCCTCTGCTAAGCGTTATTTTTGGTAAGGCTAAAATCACATTACGGGTTAAGGCTACATCACTTTTGCGTTATAGCCGAATTTGCCCGTTCTTGCCTGCTGCTGCCGGCGCGCCTATGCTCCGAAGGTGGCTGCCTCGAATGTGTGCCGCCTTGGCAGGCTAAATGCACTTCGCATGTGTAATAACTGCGATAGCTCTGGAGAGATCGCTGATCATGATCCGTTTTCTGCTGAACGATCAACCTGTATCTCTGGATAACGCCGAACCGGGTTTGACCGTATTGCAGTATCTGCGCACCAATCTTGGGCTGACTGGCACCAAGGAAGGCTGCGCTGCGGGAGATTGCGGCGCTTGTACGGTGGTGCTGGGCGCGGTGGAGTCCGGCCGGGTGCGTTATGACGCGATCAATTCCTGCATCACCCCGGTCGGTGCTTTGCACGGCAAGCAGCTCCTCACCATCGAACATCTGCAGCAGGGCGAATCCCTCCATCCCATCCAACAGGCCATGGTGGATTGCCACGGTTCCCAATGCGGTTTTTGCACCGCCGGTATCGTTATGTCCCTGTTCGCCTGGTGGCGTGCGGTGAAGGATGGCGTTGTTGAACCCGATCATCATTCCATCGCCGAAGCGTTGTCCGGCAATCTCTGCCGTTGCACCGGCTATCAACCGATTTTTCGCGCAGCAGCCAAGGTCTGTGACGCTCTGGCGGAGCCGCCGTCGACCACTTTGGTGAAGCAACTCGAATCCCTCCAAGCTGAAGCCGATGGTCAGCTTGCCTTCGGTGATATGCATTTTTTCTCCCCCACCAGCAGTGCGGAGTTAGCGCGCCTGCTCGGCAACTGGCCCAATGCCCGGTTGGTTGCTGGCGCGACGGATCTCGGCCTGGAACTCACCCAGCAATTGAAACGCCCGCCTGTACTGATTCATGCCGCGCGAGTGTCGGAATTACTGGCGATAGAGGAGACGGCGGAGGCCGTAAAAATCGGCGCGGCGGTGACTTATTCCGCCATGCAACCGACCTTAAAGCGCAATTTCCCGGCGTTTGCCGAGCTGCTGGAGCGTCTGGGATCATTGCAAATCCGCAACCAAGGCACTCTCGGCGGCAATGTCGCCAACGCTTCTCCTATCGGTGACACCCCGCCGGTGTTGTTGGCTCTAGATGCTTGTGTGCATCTGCGCAGTTTGTCTAACGCGCGCACGGTGCCGCTCAACAAATTCTTCACTGGTTATCGAACCACAGCGCTGCAGCAGTGGGAATTTATCGAGACGGTGGAAATTCCCAAGCTCAAAGCTGACGAAGTGTTGAAGGTTTACAAAATCTCCAAACGCTTCGATGACGATATTTCCGCTGTGTGTTTTGCGCTGTGGATGAAATTGGACGGCGACGTGATTCGAGATGTGCGCATCGGTTGCGGCGGTATGGCGGCAACTCCCGCGCGGGCGGTCCATACGGAAAATGCGTTGCGCGGTAACAAATTTGACGAAGCCGTTATGCAAGCAGCCGAAGCGGCTTTAACGCAGGACTTTCAACCGCTGGATGACCTGCGAGCCAGTGCGGCTTACCGCTTGGCAGTGACAGCAAATTTATTGCGGCGCGCTTGGCTGGAGTGGCGCTCGGGTACCGCCATGCAGGTGATGACGTGGCAACCGGAGGTGCAGCATGCGTAAGCTCTCTGACCCTGCTATTGACCCCATTCGCTCCGACCTCAAATCCGCCGGCGGCGTAGGCAAGGCACTCCCCCACGAGAGCGCGCGCAAGCACGTGACCGGCACAGCGCTCTATATCGACGATCTGCCGGAACCGGCGCGTCTGCTCCACGCTGCGGTGGGCTACAGCCCGGTTGCCCGTGGGCATATTCAATCCCTGGTGCTGGACGAGGTGTTGGCACAGCCGGGAGTGGTGACTTTGTTAACCCTCGCCGATGTGCCCGGCCATACAGATATTGGTCCGGTGTTTCCGGGCGATCCGCTGTTGGCGGATGGCGAGGTGAAATTCTGGGGACAGCCCTTGTTCGCAGTGGCTGCCGATACTCTCGATAGCGCCCGCCGCGCCGCGCGTTGCGCCAAAGTAGAAATTGCTGCGGAGTCGCCATTGCTCGATCCATTGGAAGCGGTGGCGACCAATCATCTGGTGCGACCGACTCATCAACTCAATCGCGGCGACGCTGCCGCCGCCATCGCAAGCGCGCCGCACGTGCTGGAAGCGGAAATGCGCATCGGCGGACAGGAGC
>JAEZGT010000367.1 GCA_023416875.1 Pseudomonadota bacterium | reverse complement strand
TGGGATTGAACGGCGCTTTCCTGACCGGAGATATATTCAATCTGTTTGTCTTTTTCGAAGTGATGCTGGCGGCGTCCTACGGGCTGGTATTGCACGGGTACAACAGCAACCGTGTGCGCGCCGGCATGCAATTTATCGTGGTGAACCTGCTGTGCTCATCGCTGTTTTTGATCGGCATAGCACTGGTTTATGCCGCGACCGGCACGCTGAATATGGCGGATATAGCCGCGCGAACAGCCGATCTGACGCTGGCGGATCGCCAGTTATTGCATGTGGCCACAGCGATTTTGGCGGTTACCTTTCTTACCAAAAGCGCAATCTGGCCGCTGTCCTTCTGGCTGCCGACGACCTATTCCGCCGCCTCGCCGCCGGTTGCGGCCATGCTGGTGCTGGTTACTAAAGTCGGTATTTATGCGGTGTTGCGCTTGTGGTCCCTAGTCTTTTCCAATGAAGCGGGAGGGTCCGCAGGTTTTGGTGCGACGGCGATGCTGTGGGGCGGGGCGATTACCATTGCTTTCGGATTGATCGGCATGTTTGCCAGCCAGGAGCCCGGACGGCTGGCCAGTTACAGCGCGATTATTTCGTCCGGTACACTGCTCGCTGTGATCAGCTACGGTCAAGCGGCGTTGACCAGCGCTGCGCTGTTTTATTTGTTGAGTTCAACACTGGCGGTAGCGGCATTTATGTTGCTGATCGAATTGATCGAACGTATCCGCAACCCGGCGGCAGCGATGTTGGCGCTGACCATGGAAGCCTTCGCCATGGAGGATGAACCCACGGAGTCCGCCGGCGAGCCGATTCCAGGGGCCTTGGCGTTTCTCGGTCTTGCATTTGCCGGTTGCGCGCTGGTTATGTCAGGCATGCCGCCCCTATCTGGCTTTATTGCCAAGTTTGCGATTTTCCACGCGCTGCTGATGGAACATGCGGAAACTGCCCTCGGTTATACCGGCTGGGGATTGTTGGCGCTGATTGTGGTTTCCGGCCTTGCCAGTGTCATCGCGTTGATGCGGTTTGGTGTGCGCACCTTCTGGGCGGCGCCGGTGGTCAAATCGCCGCATTTGCAGATTACCGAAGCTGCACCGATTTTTGCGTTGTTATTGATCTGCGTGATTTTTACCGTGCAGGCAGGGCCGCTGAAACGGTACCTCGATCGCACCGCTGCCGCTTTGCACGAGCCGCATCACTATATTCAGCAGGTGTTAGCGCAACCTGCGGTATCCAGTCGAGGGGAAACACCATGAGGCGTTGGCTTCCCGCGCCGCGATTATCTGCGGTCCTTTTGTTGATCTGGCTGTTGGTCAATCAGAGCCTCAGCCCCGGCAATCTTCTTCTTGGAGCGATTCTGGCGATCGTGATCCCCAACTGGTTTCGCGCGATATTGCCGGTGGATGTGTATATCCGCAAACCGCTGGTCATTGTGCGTCTGATCACCGGCTCTCTAATTGAAATTGTGCGCTCCTGTTTCAACGTCAGCCTATTGATTTTGTTTAAACGGCGAGATCGCTTGAATTCCCAGTTCATCACCATTCCTCTGGATTTGCGCAGCCCCGCCGGACTTGCGGTTCTGTCGGGAATTATCAATACGACACCTGGGACTGTGTGGGTGGAATTATTGCCGGACACTTACGATCTGGCGTTGCACGTATTTGATTTGCACGACGAGCAGTGGTGGATCGATACCATTAAAACGCGCTACGAGCAGCCACTGATCGAAATTTTCGAGGGGGTGAAGGCGTGAATTCCCTGCTGTTGTTTGCCATCAATTTTGCGCAGGTCTGCATTCTTTTTGCGATGTTGTTCTGCACCATTCGTCTGGTGATCGGGCCGTCCGCCCAGGACCGTATATTGGCGCTCGACACTTTGTGGATGTGCACCATGCTACAGGCGCTGATGATGGGAATTCGGTTTTCCAACGAGCTCTATTTTGAACTGGCGTTGCTGATCGCTCTCACCGGGTTCGTCTCGTCGATCGCGCTGGCGAAATTTTTAATGCGTGGAGAAATCATCGAGTGATAGCCGCAATTGAAACCATACCGCAGTGGTTAGCTATTTTGGTGACGATCTTTTTGGTGTGCGGCGGCGTGATCGTCTTTATCGGTGGTTTGGGATTGCTGCGCCTACCAAATTTTTATCAACGCATTCATGCTCCGGCAATTTCCATCACGTTGGGCGCCGGTAGTGTATTGATCGCCTCTATGTTGTATTTCAGTGGTGTGGAGTCGCGCCCGGTGATTCATGAATTGCTGATCACGGTGTTTGTTTTTCTAACTGCTCCTGTCACCTCGATGCTGATTATGCGCGCCGCCGTCTATCGGGATTTGCAGGACGGAAAAGTTGACTACACCAAGCCTCGCGGCCAGAGATTTCCGACCGAGGAATAGCCGCGCGGCGATTGTTAAAGCTGCGCGTGCTTCTGAATATGTCCCCGCACCAATTCTTCCGCTTCACGCTGGATCTGTTTAATGCTTTGCGCTACATCGACCGTAATAATGTCCGGCTCGTTTAACGCGGGTTCCAGGGCAGCGTACTGACTGGTGAGCAGATCGGCGGGCATGAAGTGATTGACGCGCCCCTCCATGCGGCGGCGGATCACCTCCTGCGGGCCGGCCAAGTGCACAAACAGGACAGGGTAGCCGAGTTCGCGAAATCTCGCCCGGTGAGCGCGGCGCAAACCCGAATAGGCGAGCACACAACTTTCACCACGGCTGCGGTGCTTGCGCAGAGCGTCGCACATGCTCGTTATCCAAGGCTCGCGCATGGCATCCGTCAGCGGTTTGCCGCTCGCCATATGGGCTTTATTTTCCGCCGAGTGAAAATCGTCCGCTTCGAGAAATACCAAGCCGAATTTTTTCGCCAGATGTCTTGCCAGCGTGGATTTTCCGCAACCGCTGACGCCCATGCTGATGACAAGGACGGGATTGGTGGAGGAGGGTGAATCAGCCATGGTTATCTCGTTAACAAATTGGCAGTGGATTTCTTTTCCGCACGGAAAAGAAACCCATGATCATTACTGTGGCAGCACTACGTTGACTTTATAGGTTTTGCCGCTCGCGATATTTTCAATGCGGTTGCCCTGCAGCGGCGCGCCATCAACCAGAATGCTGGTCGTCGTCTGCGCGGCCGCCCGCTTGTAGGTCACTTCGAAAGTGGCGCCGCGGAACTGCCGCACGGCACGCGCGTTGGACCAGTGTTGCGGCAATTGCGGTTCTACCAAAAGACCGGTGGGGCAGCCTTTTAATCCGAACAAACCTTCGATCAATGAGCGATATACCCAGGACACAGTGCCGGTATTAAACAGCTGGCTGGAGCGGCCGGCGGTGCGCGGGTGCTGATAATAAGCACCGCGATAATAATTGGGGATGTAGACCGGCATCTGGCCGCGTTGCAGATAATCCGCCTCATCCGGACCGGAAAGCATCTGACGCAGCAGGCGGTAAGCGCGATCAGTTTCCTGGATGGTGTACAGACTGTAGATGTAAAACACAGCAGCGTGGTTATAGACCGAACCGTTTTCCGCCGAACCCGGGAATTTCTGTGTTACCCGGCCCACGTCGTCGCGCATGGCGGTGTAAGCGGGAGCGAGCATCATAACGCCGTAGGGTGTTTCCAATTGCTCTTCCACGGCTTTAATCATGGCCGCGCGTTTATTTTCGTCCGCTGTGCCGCCGAGAATCGCCCAGCTTTGCGGATTGAGGAAAATGCGGCCTTCTTGATCTTTGGCTACACCGAAGATCACACCATCATCGGTAATCCCGCGGCCGTACCATTCGCCGTCCCACATATGGGTGTTAACCGCTTTATTGACATCGCGGGCCCCAGCGCGGAATTCCGCAGCCAAATCAGACTGCTTAAGGTGTTCACAAATATCCGCCCACACATTCAGCGCATATGCGGTGGCGACGGACAGCCAGCCGGACACGCCTTTGCCTTTGTAGCCGACCATATTCATCGGGTCGCACCAATCGCCTTGTGCGATGTAACTCAAGCCGCGTTCATCGCGCGCGGAGAGCAGCCAGCGCATGGCGTTGCTGATACGCTCAAAA
Organism: Pseudomonadota bacterium; assembly: GCA_023416875.1. GTDB lineage: Bacteria > Pseudomonadota > Gammaproteobacteria > Pseudomonadales > Cellvibrionaceae > UBA5868. The sequence continues at coordinate 329 of JAEZGT010000367.1, read as the reverse complement.
GCGGTTTTGATTTCGTCGCCCTGCCAAGCTTTTACCGGTTCATCAAAAATCGCGTAGTCGTTGGTTTCGTCGAGATATGCGCGCAGACACACCGGCAACCACACACAGTGATCGGTGTGCGGAATCTGGTTGATGTATTTCAGCTCCGCGCCTTCAATCAACAAAATGCCATCCGGAATTGCGCCGTTGTGCTCCTGCTGACTTAACGCGTGTAAAAACGCGGCGCGGGCAACTTCGGGCTTGATAAACGTCATGCCCATATTGTCTTGCAGATAATTGCGCGTCTGCGGATCGGTGGTGAGCCGGTTTACGTCGCCGTGGTAATACAC
>JAEZGT010000360.1 GCA_023416875.1 Pseudomonadota bacterium | reverse complement strand
CCCACTGCGCGAGGATGACGGAATTAAATTCATGCATCCCATTGGATTAAGAGCATGGATTCCCGCCGGCGTCACACTCGTTACCCTACACGTCATTTTCGTTTCTTCCATCGTCACTCCCGCCCCCTCTGTCGTCACTCTCGCGTAGCGGGAGTCCATATCTCCGAGTCCGCAGTCTATGGATCCCCGCTGCGCGAGGATGACGGCGTTAAATGGATCCCGCTGCGCGAGGATGACGGCGTTACTGACAAATTTTTGCAGTCAGCGCCCTTCTGTGACTTCGCTCAACCAGCAGCCGACGCTTATTTCCCCTGCGCTGAGGCCAACTGGGGATCGAGATCGTGTTTGGCAGCCATATTGCAGTCAGGCTTGCGACCACTCAGAAATCCGCCGCAGTTGGGCGACATAAATAAAAGGGGACGGGAAATGGAAGATTGCCCAGTGCAGGTCAAGCCGCCTTTGGTGTTGCATCGTCGTCAGCGCCGATTGACCAGAACGCCGCTGCTGACGCCGGCGGCGAGAGATCAACAGCGCCGGGGATTTCTGCAATTTTGGCGGCGCGCCCGCGAGCGACATTTGCAAGCGCGGGTCAATTGGCGGAGCAAATTAAATAGTTATTTATCCGCCCGCAAAACTTGATAGAGCGGTTTTTACAAAACGCCTGCCCTTTTTATTTCCCAATAGCTGTTGGCCAACGCCGGGGCCAGTTCTTTGGCCAGACAATCCACCGCATAGGTTCCGCCCTGTTGCAGTTTGCGATGGGCCGCCGTGCGCTGTTGCAGATAGGTCACCGCGCCGGCGTAGGTGGCGGCCTCATCGAGGGTTAGAATGGGCGCGTGCAAAGTCTGATCGAGAATCGCCTCGCGAATATTCGCCACCAAAACCAGATGGCGTTTCTGCAGCAGTTTTACCGCCATCACCAATTCGTCGATTTCCTCGTCGCGGGAGTTGGTGACGATCACCACCAGGGAGCGCTTGCGCTGCAATTGCGAGAGTTTTTCCGCCGCCGCCAAATAATCCGGCGCGCGGTTGCCCACCTGCAAATCGTAAAGCCCGTTGAGAATCACCCGCACCCGATCCGCGCCTTTTTGCGGGCTGATCCAACGTTCGCTGTTGCCAAAACTCATCACGCCGACGCTGTCGCCTTGGCGCAGAGCGATATAGCTCACCAGGATGCTGGCGTTGAGGGCGTGATCGAAATGATCGAGATCGTCGTCCTTGGCGCGCATGCGCCGGCCGCTGTCGATCAGCAGAATCACGTTCTGATCGCGCTCGTCCTGATACTCCTTGGAGATCAATTCCTGGCGATGTGAGGACGCTTTCCAACTGACTTGGCGCAGGCTGTCGCCCTGGCGGTATTCGCGCAATTGGTGAAAATCCAAACCCTGACCGCGGCGGCTTTTCGGCCTGATGCCGAGTTCGCTGGTGTGATTTTCCGCCGCGAGTATGGTGTAGGCGGCAATAGCGGCGAAGTTCGGATACACCTTGGCGATACTGGTCTCCTCCACCGTATAGGACATGCTGCCGAAGCCGAGAGGGGTGGGCACGCGCAGATGGCATTGCTCAAGCGTCAGAGGGCCGCGACGCAAAGCGCGCAGGCGATAGCTGATCTGGGTGATTTGTTGCGGTTGCAGGGGAACCCACTGATGCACTTTTTCGCACACCACGTCGCTGTTGATGCCGTCGAAAACCTCCACGGTGATGGGGTAGCGGAAGCTATGCTGCAGGGTCAGTTTCACCTCGCTCCACTGATTCAATGAGAGCCCGCCCGCCAGTTGGCGCTCCACCTGGATGGGCGGCTGACTGCGGGAGGCGGCAAAGTCCAACAGCACCAGCAGCGCGAAAATCACTGCGACCAGAGTTAAACCCGTCTGCACCCAGCTCTGATCGAGCACCGGCAACCAGTGGCCGAACAGGGGCGCGGCCAGGGCCGCCATGCCCAGGCTCACTACTATCGCCAGGGTTTTGCGGCTCGGGCGCCAGCGTCTGCGAGTGGATACGCTCATGGATTATCGTCGCGGCGCCGCGATGCTCTGGCAGATTTCGGTGAGTACCTTGTCGACAGAAACGCCCTCGATTTCCAGCTCCGCCGCTAGCAACAGACGGTGGCGCAGGGCTGGCAGCACTACAGCTTTGACGTCGTCGGGAGTGACGTAGCGGTTGTTGTTCATCAGCGCGTAGGCGCGGGCGCAATTGAGCATGGCGATGCTGGCGCGCGGCCCCGCGCCGCGGGCGACGCCGGGCCAGTCGCGGGTGGCGCGGGCGATTTTGACGATGTATTCGACTATGGCAGGGTCCACGGTGATCTGCAGGGCGATTTTCTGCAGGCTGAGCACGTGGGCGGGTTTAAGCAGCTGGCGGATGGCCGGCTTGTCCTCGGCGGCGCCGTTGCAGAACTGCCGCAGCATGTTCTCCTCATCGCGCTGCTCGGGGTAGCGGATCAGCACCTTCAACATAAAACGGTCGAGCTCCGCCTCCGGCAGGGGATAGGTGCCTTCCTGCTCGATGGGGTTTTGTGTCGCCAGCACCATAAAAGGTGCATCCACCGAGTAGGAGTTGCCTTCGATGGTGATCTGCCCCTCCTGCATCACTTCCAGCAACGCCGCCTGAGTTTTCGCGGGCGCGCGGTTGATCTCATCGGCGAGCAGCAGGTTGGTAAAGGCGGGGCCTTTGCGGATTTCGAATTCCTGGGTCTTCATGTTGAACATGGCGTGGCCGGTGACATCGCTGGGCATCAGGTCCGGGGTGAACTGAATACGCGCGAAGCGGCCGCCAAAACACTGCGCCAGAGTGCGCACCAGCAGGGTTTTGCCCAGTCCCGGCACACCTTCGATCAGCACATGACCGCGGGCGATCAGCGCCATCAGCACCTGCTCCACCACTGCTTCCTGGCCGATCAGAACTTTTTGAATCTCCTGGCGCAGTGCCTGTACCAGACTGTGCGCCTGCTCGAAAACGCCGCCAGTGCTCTCCGGTTCGGGGCTGACTGAGGTTTCCGGAGTGTCGGTGAAGTTGCTCATAGAACGTTCCTTAGGTGTTGAAGGCGTTGCACCACGTCGATGAAGATCGGGTCCGGCAGTGGTAGGGGGCGGTAGAGCGCCACTTCCACGTCGGCGTTTTTCATGCCGCTCAACTGGGCGACTTTGGCGATCTGCTCGGCATGGGAAAGCCGGGTAAAACCCGGCTGGCGCAGATGCAACTTGTGCAGAATTTCGTCGCGCAGGGGTGGAATCAGTGCGTCTTTGCCCTGCTGGCGGATCAGAAATTGCGCGCTCGCGCGGATATGATCGAGAAACTGGCGCCGGCCGGTGATGCGGCGCTCAAGGACCGGGCCAAAACGTGGCACTTTGTACCACAGCCACAGCGCTAGAGCGCTGAGCAGGGCGATACAGCCGAAGGCCGAAAGCTGCCAGAGATGGCGCCAGAAACTCGGGCTGTCGGCGTTCAATACCAGCCAGACCTTGTCGCTGTCGCGCAGCAGTTGCCAGAGGATGTAGGCGTTGTCCTGACAGTGCACAACGTCATTGGCGAGTGCGCGCATGGATGGCAGCGCATAAAGATCGCCCGCGCCAATCGCCTGGTGTACCAGGAAAATCTTGTCGTGGTGGCTGGCCAGCACGCGGGCGTCGGAATTCAAATCGGCGAAAGACACACCGGAGGCAAATTCCATCGCAAGCTCGCCCTCGCCATGGCCCGCCAGGGAAACCGGCACTGTCACACGCTGCCAGGTGCACTGGCCGGGCTGCGTTTCATCATCTTCTTCTGCTTCTTGCTCATTTTCCGGCATCGGTTCGGCAGCGACGGGCTCATCCTCCTCCGCTTCAGCATCATCGGTGAACTCCTGCTCGCCTTCGTCCTCGTCCAGCTCCGACCAGGGGTGGCCCGCCAGGGTGAGGCTGAGGCGGTCCAGCAGGGGATCGCTGTGCAGCGCGGCCATATCGAAATAGGGATTGTCCACCGCCACCAGCAGACGCCCGCCGTCTGCCGCCCACTGCCACAGGCGATTCACTTGGCTGTCCCGCAGGCTGCGGCCGGTATTCAGCAGCACCAGCGTGTCATTGGCACCTATGGGAGTGTCGCCAAAGCGCAGGCGTTCGAGTCCGGCGAAGCCGCGAACCAGCTCCACCGGCTGACCGCGCTGTTCCAATAGGCGCTGCAGCGCCAGAATCGGATTGCGGCGCGCTTCTGCCGAGGGGCCGATGTCGATTTCCTTTTCCTCCCACTCCAGGCTGAAATACCAGATGGCGGCGAGCAGACATAGCAGGATCGCCAACACTTGCGGTAGGCGGGCGGGCAGATTAGCCATGGCGCGCCTCCGGCCAGTGTTGGCGCCAGTCGCGGCAGAGGGCGATTGCTTCGTTTTCCGTCGGGGCCAGATGACCGTAGGCGAGCTGGCGCCAGACGCGGGTGAGGCGGGCAAAATAATCCATGGATGTCGGCGGTATGCCGAGTTCAGTTTGCAGGCGCTCCGCCAGACGCAGGCATTCCTGCTCAGTGGAACCCTCCCGCAATGGCACGCCCACCTGCAGCAGGCTGGCGAGACTGGCGCGGTAGAGCAGGGCCAGTGCTTGGCGCTGCTCACCACGCTGCCACAAATCGAGTGCAGCGCCACTGACATCGTCCGGGAGCGATTCTTGGGTGACCGCCATACCGAAGAGCGTCTGCGGTTGGTACTCGGGGCGTTTGCGTCGGCCCGGCAGCAGTTGCGGGATGCGCTCCAGCCAGTGGCCGTATTTCAAAATCAACAGCACCACCGCCAGTAGCACCAGTCCCCATAGCACCAACTCAGCCACGCCGGCCATGCCGCGCGCCACATCGCCAGTGCCGGCAAAGAACTCGAACAAGGCGCGCCAGAAATCGCTGAAACCTCTGTCATCGTCGGTTTTTTCAGGGCTCTTGAGCACCCGCTGAGTTTCCATGCGGTGGAAATCCGGGCCCTGCTTGATGGTGATGATCTCTTCGCGAATCTCTTCGCGCTCGCTCTGCGCCTGGACCACCGGTACTGCGGACGGAGTCAGTTGCAGCAGGCCGACCAGCGCGAGTAAGGCGAGCGTATTCAAACCGCGCTTCTGCGCCATTCGTTTGAAGGCGATTTCCAGGTCCCAACCCTCCAGCTTGACCCGCCGGTTGAGATAGAGAGAAAAGCCACAGGCCACAAACAACGGGCCGACAATCGCCATAGCGATGTAGGCAAAGCCGATCAACAGGGCGCCGCCGATGCGGCTCTCGCCCCAGAATTCCCAGTTCCACAGATCGGCTGCCACCTCAGGCGGAATGAAAATCCCCAGCAGTGCGGCCGTGGCCATCATGATGAAAGACTCCACGTGCACACCGATGATGGTGAGCCAGCTGGCCGGGCCACTGTCCACCCGGTGCAATACGCCCAAGCGGTCGCGCCGCTCGCTGCCGCGCAGCCCTTCGAGTTGGATCACCGGCAAGTCCATGGAGCGGGTCATGCTGAAACGCCGCCAGGTGAGACTGGGGAAAATCTGTGTGAGAAACAGTTGCGGGGTGGCGCGCAGCACTTCGCGGGTGGTCAGCTCCACCCCAAACACCCCTTGGCTCAAGATCATCAGCAGTGGGCGTTCGAATAGGGGTTTGCACCACCACAGGCTGAGGGATACCAGCCACTGATATTCCGGCGGTGACAGGCAGGCGGCGAGCAACCAAGGCGCGGTGATAATCAGCCACACTTTCAGCATCGGCCACCACCACTGACG
>JAEZGT010000200.1 GCA_023416875.1 Pseudomonadota bacterium | reverse complement strand
GCCAAAACCATGGCCAAAGTTAAATAAATCCCTTCTTGCCTATTTAGTTAGGCATTCTTCATCTGATGCTTCACATGAAGCATCAGATGATCCTCGGAATATCTCCCAGACTGCGCGACATCAGCATGACCTTCTGCATGACCTCTGCAAGACTGTAGGAGGTGCCGTCACGTAATTCCTGGCGGATGCGATGGATGGCGAGGCTGCCATCCCGCGGCAAGGAGGATTCCTCTTGCTCAGGAAAGGCAGAACCCAATATCAGAAAGCCCCGATGGGTCAGCGTCACCTGATCCAAAGCCTCCTGGCGCACCGCCTGCTCATAACGCAGATAATCGCTGCTGCCCAGCCACATCATAGTGTGAAAACACGCCTGATGGCGGGGGCTGTGCAGGCCGAATTCGTCCGGTGTGTCCGGCCCGCAAATATCCTCCACGTACAGGGTGATCTTGCGGGGGAACTGTCCGTACAGCGTCGCCAGAATCTTGGCCGCGTCCCGGTAAAAGTCGTCTATATGCAGATCCGACACGCGCGCCTCGCTATTTCACGTAGCGTTGGAGAAATTGCCCGAGTTTTTCAACCGCTCGATTCAGCTCATCCACCACAGGCAGGAACACAATTCGAGCGTGGTCCGGTTGCGGCCAGTTAAATGCCGTCCCTTGTACCAGCAGAACCTTGTATTGGATCAGAAAATCCAAGATGAGCTGCTGATCATCGGCGAAGTTGTAATAGTTTCGATCAATCTTTGGGAACATGTAGATGGCCCCTTTAGGCTTGACGCAACTCACGCCGGGGATCGAATTGAGGGCGGACCAGGCGGCGTTGCGCTGCTCAAGCAGGCGCCCGCCCGGCAGGATCAGTTCATTGATGCTTTGATAGCCGCCCAGCGCGGTCTGGACTGCATACATAGCTGGTACGTTCGCGCATAGGCGCATGGACGCGAGCATCTCAACGCCCTTGATATATTCACGCGCCAAATGTTTCGCCCCGCTGAATACCAGCCAGCCGGAGCGGAATCCCGCCAGCCGGTAGGTTTTGGAAAGCCCGTTGAAGCTGACGCAAAGTACATCCTGGGCGAGGCGACCGAGGGGAATGTATTCGGCGCCGTCGTAGACAATTTTGCTGTAGATTTCGTCGGCGAAAATGACCAACTGGTTTTCCCTGGCAACCTGCACAATCTGTTCGAGCAAATCCTCGCTGTAGACGGCACCTGTCGGGTTGTTCGGATTGATAACTACGATTGCGCGGGTTTTGCTGGTGACTTTGCTGCGGATATCGTCGATATCGGGGTACCAATCCGATTGTTCGTCGCACAAGTAGTGGACGGCCTTCCCGCCGGCGAGATTGACCGCCGCTGTCCATAGGGGGTAGTCAGGAGAGGGGACCAATACCTCGTCGCCATTATTCAGCAGGGCTTGGCAGGCCATGACAATCAGCTCGCTGACGCCGTTGCCGAGGAAAATATCGTCGATTTCCACGCCCGGGATGTCCAGGCGCTGACACTCATGCATGATCGCTTTGCGCGCGGGGAACAAGCCTTTGGATGCGGTATAACCTTGCGCTGCGCGCAGATTGTGAATGACATCAGCAATAATTTCGTCGGGGGCATCAAAGCCAAACGGTGCGGGGTTGCCAATATTGAGCTTAAGAATGCGGTGGCCTTCTTCTTCCAGACGAGTTGCATGATCGAGCACCGGGCCGCGAATGTCGTAACAAACCCCTTCCAGCTTTTTCGATTTTTCGATGTATTGCATTGTGTTGTGGTTACCTTTCTAATCGCCTGGATCAATGGATGCAGATTACTGTCTGAGGACCGGACGGCCATGCCAGTGAATGGTGGTTTCGATCGGGCTGTGTCAGTAGAAGATTTATTGGCGCCGGAGCGAAGGCGCTCAATATCAAGAGTAGCAGGTGGGCGATTATGTCAGATAACACTTTAAAAAACGATGAGCTGTGGCGGGAGCAACTGACGCCGGAGGAGTTCCATATTTGCCGAGGTAAAGGCACTGAACGGCCTTTCACAGGCGAGTATTGGGATTGCAAAAAGGACGGTATTTACCTATGCCGCTGCTGTGGCGGACCTCTGTTTTCCTCCGCCACCAAATATGACTCGGGCTCGGGTTGGCCGAGCTTCTACCAGCCGGTAAAACAGGGTGTGGTTGCAGAGGCGAGGGATTTGAGTCACGGCATGGTTCGCACGGAAATCGTCTGTGAGCGCTGCGGCGCGCACTTGGGTCATGTTTTTCCTGACGGCCCCGCCCCGACCGGGCTTCGCTATTGCGTTAACTCCGCGTCGCTGAAACTGGAAGAGGCGATTGACCAAGAGCCTGGTCAGTCGTAGATCTGCTTTTTCTTCCAGTTCTCCTGCGTGAACTTGTCCCATTCACTATTGACAGTGGTTTGATCCCCTTCATCCTTTGCGACTTCAGCGGCTTCATTGCTCTCGTTGTGAAGCCGGTCCTCCAGATCCTTGATGGACGCGCGCATCTGCGCGATGCGCGCGTCAAAGTTCCCCGCAGTTCGTTCCTTTGTCATCAGCTTTTGGGCGAGATCAAAATAGTGGATGGCGAGGCGCAATTTACCTTTTTCCCGAGCGATGCGACCGTGAGCTGCGTAAGTATCGACAGCCAGCTGTAAAACCAGGTGACGGATCATGCCTCGATGGACGTCAGCCTGCGCTTTGGTGAGATTTTTTTTGCCTTCCAGATGAAAAATGAATTTATAAAGCTCTTCGAGGCTAGTCTTAATTTCCCGGGTTTTTTGCGGATTATCCACAGTAACCGGCTGGTGTCTTTGCGGCGGTTGGCGCTGCGCTTCCGCAATCTGTTGGGTAATGACCTGCAGGTCCTCTTTATGCGTCCCGTTACCAGGTTCGAGCTTGACCAGTTGCTCAAGCAGCTGCAACAGGCTGCGCTGCACCAACAGGGTAAGCTCCTTAGGCAGGAACCCGGTGGGAAAGCCGTTAAGCATGAATTTAAAATTGCGCACGCGACTTTTCAGCGCCATCAGCAGGCGCTCTCGCTGCTGCCGCTTTTGTGACATGGTCTGCGAGATAAACGCATAGCACACCAAGCCGGCGAGCAGCACTATGATCGACGTGATTATGGCAACGGAGGACATTGTGGGTATCGTTTGGGCCTTACATAAAGGCTAGTCACTGGGGGAGTGCCTTGCAAACCGCCCGTCCGTCATTGGCGCGCAATAAGCTTTTCTGCAGCACGCTTGTTGTTCTATGTGATTGAAATCCAAACAGATTGCTGAGGAAATACGCGTTGCTGATAAGTCGCCAGTAACTACCGTTGCGCAAAAAAGAAATGAACAAAAAAGTTTTTATAAAAGTGTTGACAGCCCCCACCCTCGCCAATAGAATGCGCCCCACTTCAGACGACAACGCAGTTGTTGAAGATTAAGTCCCCATCGTCTAGAGGCCTAGGACACCGCCCTTTCACGGCAGTAACAGGGGTTCGAATCCCCTTGGGGACGCCAATTTGCGGGAATAGCTCAGTTGGTAGAGCACGACCTTGCCAAGGTCGGGGTCGCGAGTTCGAGTCTCGTTTCCCGCTCCAAATAAAAAAAGCAGCCATACGGCTGCTTTTTTTATTTCTGCTTAAGCATTTTCTTTTTATTCCTGCGCATCATCCAAACGAATTTGTTTTGCGGGTTGTTGCTGCGTCCAAATTTGTTAAAGTTGCATCCCTGCAATTTATGCCTGTCGGGACGTTACGACTATGACCGCTACACATCCTTCGGCACTTTCTATTCGCGCATTGAGCAAGGTCTATGGAAACGGTTTGACCGCGCTCAAGAGTATCGACCTGGATGTGATGCCGGGAGATTTTTTTGCTCTGCTCGGACCCAATGGCGCCGGCAAATCCACCACCATCGGCATTATTTCCTCTCTGGTTAGGAAAACTTCCGGGACGATTTCCGTTTTCGGTCATGACATTGACCAAAATTTTTCTCTCGCTAAACAATGCATAGGCGTTGTCCCACAGGAATTCAATTTCAGTGTTTTTGAAAAAGTTCAAAACATAGTCGTAAATCAAGCGGGTTTTTATGGTGTACCGCGACGTGAAGCGGGCGTGACAGCGGAATCTTTGCTGCGTCAGCTGAATTTATGGGAAAGGCGCAACGAGCCTGCACGGAATCTTTCCGGCGGAATGAAGCGCCGTCTGATGATCGCGCGGGCATTGGTGCATCGGCCACGCCTGTTAATCCTTGATGAGCCAACCGCAGGCGTCGATATCGAATTGCGCCGCTCCATGTGGGAGTTTCTGACGGAAATCAATCGCGCGGGAACCACAATTATTCTGACAACCCACTATTTAGAAGAAGCCGAAAATCTCTGCCGCAATGTGGCCATCATCAACAAAGGGGAAATTGTTGAAAATACCAGCGTGAAAAAACTGTTGAAGCAGTTGAATCGAGAAGTATTTGTGCTGGACGTGAGCGAGGACCTCACGGAGTGTCCGCCTGTGGTGAATTATCAGTTGCGTCTGCGTGATCCTCACAGTCTTGAGGTTGAAGTGGAGAAAGGGCGGCCTCTCAATGATCTATTTGCGCAGCTCGCTGCACAAAATATTACGGTGGTCAGTATGCGCAACAAGGTCAATCGGCTGGAAGAATTGTTCGTGACGCTGGTGCAAAATCACGAAAAACGCGGCAATGCAGGAGGTGCGCTGTGACTGTCGTTCAGCAGTGGATTGCCTTTCGCACGATTTTACGCAAAGAGGTAACGCGTTTTGTGCGTATCTGGGTGCAGACGCTCATCCCGCCGGTAATCACTATGGGGTTGTACTTCGTCATTTTTGGGCATTTGATTGGCGAGCGCATCGGCCAAATGGGTGGTTTCGATTATATGTCGTTTGTTGTGCCCGGCTTGGTGATGATGGCCGTTATTAATAACTCCTACGCTAATGTGGCGTCTTCATTTTTTAGTGCAAAATTTCATCGCAGTATCGAAGAGCTTTTGGTGAGCCCGACACCCAGCTACGTGATTCTGCTTGGATATGCTGCCGGAGGGGTTTTGCGTGGTTTGGTAGTCGGCGCGATAGTGACGCTTGTTTCGACTTTTTTCACCAACTTCATTATTGAAAACCCCTGGCTCACCACATTGGTGATACTGCTTACATCGTCTTTGTTTTCCATCGCTGGATTAATTAATGCGATATTCGCTAATTCCTATGACGATGTTTCTATTATCCCAACGTTTATCCTGACGCCGCTTACCTATTTTGGTGGAGTTTTTTACTCTATTAGCATGTTGCCGGAGTTTTGGCAGGGGGTTTCTCAGTTCAACCCCATTTTGTATATGGTGAACGCGTTTCGGTACGGGTTTCTCGGAGTGTCTGACGTTGATGTGAATTTGGCAATCGGCGGTATTGCGGCGATGCTGGTGTGCGCTTTTCTTTTTGCCTGGTACCTGCTGGAAAAAGGGCGCAAGTTGCGCTCATGAGGTGAAAAAATGCATGACCCAATGAGTGAGTTGAAGCTCGGCCAGCACCAAATTTATGTCGAACATTATGATGCCAGCTTGCTGCAGCCTATCCCCCGAGAACTTTCGCGCCAAAATCTGGCGAGAAAAGAATTTTTCGGGGCGGATCTGTGGACTGCATACGAGTTGAGTTGGTTATCTCCAGGCGGCAAGCCAGCGGTAGCAATTGGCGAATTTATTATTCCGTCCGACAGCGCCAACCTGATTGAATCAAAATCTTTCAAGTATTA
>JAEZGT010000146.1 GCA_023416875.1 Pseudomonadota bacterium | reverse complement strand
TACGATAAGAGTCCATCGCGGAAACAACAACACCAGATCCTATGGACGCCACTATGCCGAGAATCACCACTACAAAAATCATTTCGACCAAGGTGAATCCGGCATGATGGGAATTTGTGGTGTGCCGCGTGGGAATCATCAGAAATTCACCTTATACGCACTCAACCTCAGCGTTGAGCCGCCGGGCATACCAACGCTTACAACGATCAGGCGCGCACGATTGGCTGGCAGCCCCACATCAGCGCCGGCGTTGGCTACCGAAACAGATATTGGAAATTTTGGATCGGATATATCGGCATAACCCTGATAATCGCCCACATCTTCAAAATCGCTGTCTGGTGAAATACCCAGGCAGGGTTGGCCCGCGCTGGAATCACACGCGGGCACGCCTCCCGTCGGGGTATTTTCATCAAATTTGCGCGCGAGAATTTCATCGAGAAGTGCCTGACCTTTTTCCAGCGCTTTTACCCTTACCGCAGGATCGACGCTGTTAACAACGGAGTGATTAAAAACGGCCAATAACGCGCCCATCGCCACGGCAATTATGACGATAAAAACGATCACTTCGATCGGAGTGAAGCCACCCTGGGATGCTTTTTGCGCATTGTTTTGAAAATTAATACGCATAGCCTGTCGCCGTGACCGTTACGTTGACACTCTGGCCGCTTTTACTGACGGGAATGACCACTGGTGTGGTGTGCCCTAAGCCATCGTAATTCAGGCTCGTTGTGCCGAATAAAATGCCGCCGTCAACCTGCAACGGATAACGGGTGCCAGCAATAGTGATGCTTTCATCAGCGCTGAAATTGCCATCGCGATTGGCATCCATGCGCACATCAATGATGTTGCCACTAACCGTCACTCGCACTGGAGCGAGTTGCGTCATGGCTTTTTGTTGGGCCAAAAAAAGGGCCGTGGTCAGAAGATCACGGCCCGCTTGCAATTGGAGTGTGGTGTGAGGAACCAGGCGGGAAGCAGCAACCGCAGCGACAACGCCGACGACCACCATGACCGCTATCAACTCAACAAGAGTAAATCCTGCGACGAGTTTTTTTTGTCCGATAGCCGATTGTTGTTGCACACACTCCCCAAAGTCATTATTCGCCTACTCCCGGTTACGGAGCGGGAGGATCAATTCCGCCGACGGCGCCTATGATGACAAATTTTGCCTCCTGACCACCGACACCTGTCAAGGTACAAGTAACAGCGGCTTTATCCCCAACGCTAGCAGCAGTAATAGTGTAACCCGCCGGTAAGCCGGCGCTTAACAGACGGCCACCTTGGTTACAGTCGGAGATATTGTAAAACGGGTCAGTTGCGGTAGAAGTAAGGCCGGCCTCCACTGCTATATCCACTGCGTGATTAAGGGCAGCGCCACTCTCGATACTTCCGGCAACACCGCGCACCGCCGCCAGGGCTGCTTCGTCTTGCAGGTTTACAAAGCGTGGTACCGCTGTTGCGGCCAATATGCCAAGAATGACAATTACCGCAATGAGTTCAATTAAAGTAAAACCCGATTGCTGCTTACCCATGAAAAATCTCCAACTATTACAACTGATAAAACAAGATGGGCAAATAAAAATCCGTCAAAATTCCGGCGTTTAATCTGCCTGATATGATGCGACCTGTCGCAAAGCCAACAAACTGGTTTGTTTTCAGTTATTGGACATTCAAGCCTCACTTAGTCAAAGCTTAGCCAAGGTTTTTGGATTTTCCTGTTATAAAAAGGCTTAGGCCACAGCAGCCAACAAATAAGAAAGGAATGGAAATTTGCTTTTTAACTCTTTTTACAATAACTAAAGCGTGGACACTCGGGGACTGCGTAATAGATCGCTTTTTTATTCGGAAGCTTAAAGCCAACGCTTATCACCATAATGTTTGGTGATATATCTGGCATACATATCGACGGCAAGAAAAAAGAGATAGAGACGGAAATTAGACAACTGGTACCTCTCGCGGACAAATGGATACCAGTTTTTATAAGCGCGGCAGAGCGCCCCGAATAATGGTCTTTTAAAATGTAAGGCGCCCGGCCAGACGCAGCACCAGGGAGTTGCTATCCCTTAGGGACCAATCGTCAGTGGCCACATTTAATGACACCGCCTCGCTCTCCAGGCCGATCCAGGTGGCGCGCATGGTAAAGTCGTAACCAGCCTTCAAGTGGAAATCACCTGCCAGACGACATAGTAGAAACAGGCGATCGAATTCGACGCTGTCGTATTTTTCCCAGGTGTAGGAAATACCCAAGGGTCCGTAGATATCTTTCGCAAGCGACAGCTGATAGAAAACAGGGAGTTTTTGGGTGAATTTTCGGTAGCCTTCCCTAGCCGTCATCATCGGGGCGCGGCGGGCATAGCCTTCGCTGTCGTAATAGGTCGTTGTTGAAGCTATGGCCGCATCGGTATATGGCGCATCACGCCAATCGATTTCCCCGAGCAAATCATAAAAATTCAGATCCAAACGCCAGCCACCCTGCAAATTAATTTGCGCTTCAACATCCATGGAATACCCTTTCCCATCAGCAGGACGCACATTGGGACGATCCAACAGATAATCTTCTTCGTAGTAATACAGCACATCGAGATTGCCGCCGTTGATGTCCCCATTTTCCACCGTCACCCTGCCACCGATTGCACCATAAAGCATGTCTTCAGTGTCCAGATAATTTAGAGATACGCGGACTTGTGAATCCTGCAGCAGGGAAAAGCGATACCCGGCGCGCCAACCCTCGGCACGGATATGTTGGGCTTTCAAATACACATCGTAACTTCCCTGGGGTATTCGCTTCTTGTTTTTATCCCAATAAATAATGTTCATCGTATCCGGGGTGTATTCGAATACATAATCTTCCCGAATAAAATGCGCGAACTCAAAATTACGCCAGCCAAAACCCACCTCCAAGCGGTTGTAGGTCAAAGCATGTTTGCCGGGCACAGGTTTGCTGCCGCCTTTAAGGTCGTCCTCAAAATCTTTTAGTGGGACCGATTCGCTATAAAAGGTGCTGCTGTGCCGTAAAAAGACAGTGTAATCATCGGCCCAAGCGGTTGAACTGCCGGCAAAAATCAGGGCCATGAGAAAAAAACGCATCAGAAATACTCGTGTACAAAAATTCAAAATAGAGATGAAAGTGGGGTGAACCGGACGGTTCACCCCGGGTGGGTTTTATGGGAGGGAGACGGATGAACCATCCGTGTATCGGACCATAATTACGTTGGACTCATCAATAGTAGCGTATTGAATACCTTCGTAAACTATATTGCCTTGCACGCGACTGCTGCCATTTTCGACCACTTCTCTAACTTTGAGAACCACGCCATCCTGGTTGGTGACAGTAAGATCACCCACCGGCTCACCCTCATCAACGGCTACGCGGAAAAGGAATTGTTTGCCTGAATACTTGATGGATAACGTGTTATTCGCAGCCTCCAGACCCGTGCGGGTAAGGCCGTAGTTCAAGGTCACGACATTGGGAATGCCCGACAGCTCAGCATTGAACATCAAGTTGCCGGACAAATCCGCGTAAGTCTCTGCAGTTTCACCGGTGGAGGATGAGTTCCAACCGTTCACCCAGGTATCCACAAACGAGACGCCCGTGCCGTCACCGGAAACAGACAATGAGAAATTCACTCTTTCTCCGGTGGAATTGCTGATGTCGCCGAACACTCTCACAGAAGCGATTTCAACAGCGATTTCGCGCGTTTCCACAGTGCCGTTCTGACCGCTGGTCTCGCTGTTGTCCACCAGCAGATCGGAGAGCGATGCAACCAGCGAACCGTTCAAGGTTATAGGATCATCCACGCCGAGCTGCGTGAGGGTCACAAGCAGATTCAAATCCAGCGCGTCGAGTTCGCCAGACTCGCTCTCACCTTCCACCAACGCCATATTGGTGACGTCCACTGTAGACCCTTCATTTACCAGCAGACTGAGTTCAGAAGATTGCGCGCTGCCGTTTGCGTTGTAGCGCCCATCCACAACATTGCCTTCGCCATCTTCACCCTCGTCGACTGTAACGGCATTGGTCGCCGTCCACTCAACTGCAACCGGCACATTGCCATCGCTGCCCTCGACCTGAATCGTTTGATTGACACTGAAGGATGGAACACCGGCTGTAGCACTAATGGTGACGGCCACACCGCGGTCGCTGGTATAGGAAGTCGCACTGCTGTTATTGCCGTAGACGCGGTTGGCATCATCTACCGCCGTTGCCGCCAGGCTCAGCGCTTCCATCAAATAAGCCGCGTGCTCACTCGACACCATTTCCGCTGCTTCTACCTGCATAGCAAAATCATCCGCGATGCCGCCAATAGTGCCGCCGTTGCCGGGGAGACTGGTATCGCCGAATGAGAAGGCGAGATCGCGCAGATCTGCGACCATCGCTTTCACTTTTGCCAAAGGCTGCGCACCTGCGGTATCACTTTCGGTACCGGCATTGTGGGAATCCGGCTCCTCATTGCTCGCAAATGACGCTTCTGCAATGACGAGCTGAATAATTTCGAGAAGGCTTGCTGGACTTTGATCACCGAGACGCGCCTGCACGATCAGCAACAACTGCCGAGAGAACTGCAGGATTTCGTTGAAACCGGTCTCTGCTTCT
>JAEZGT010000092.1 GCA_023416875.1 Pseudomonadota bacterium | reverse complement strand
CCGAATTTCCAACCGCACACCATTTGGCACCGGGCCGGCGGTCAAAAAAATTCTTGAACTCGAACAACCAGACAATTTTTCTTAATACGCTCCTCAGCTATTCGCGGATCTGCGCACATGGCTGCAGCATATTCCCGCCATATGGCCCAACCTGCAGGCGGGGAACCATCCCCTTGAAAATCTGCCGCCGCATCTTCAGGCGATTCTCACCGATGCTGGTATAGACAATTTGTTTGTGCACCTGCGCCGCCAGATTGATAATCCGCAACAGTGCGCCCGCGCCGTGCACCACTGGTTTGATGCCTTTCAAACCCTCAAATTTATTCGCCGTTTGCAGGACTTGCATTACCCGGCACAGCCCCTGAAGACATGCCTGCGCAACGCACCTTTTTATTATCTGGACGAGCCACCATGTGGGAAATTCTGATCGAGCAATTGTTGTTATTGGCGGTGGCCGTAGCGGCAAATCTTCTGTCGTCACTCGCTGGCGGTGGCGCCGGCCTGATACAGCTGCCGGCGCTGATTTTTCTCGGTCTGCCGTTCGCAACTGCGCTGGCGACACACAAAATCGCTACCGTGGCCCTCGGCGTTGGCGCCAGTGCGAAACATCGAAAGGAAGGCCACGTAGAACTGCGCTTTGCCCTTTTTATTTTGGCGTTTGGCCTGCCGGGTGTGATCATCGGTGCGCGCACCGTATTGGGATTGCCGGAAGATATGGCGCGCATCGCTTTAGGTGTTCTCACTATCGGACTCGGTATTTATTCGATGCTGAAAAAAGAACTTGGGCAGACGTGGCAGCCGCGTAACCGCGACCGGCGCGGCATGAGTTTGGGTGGACTGTGGATTTTTTGTCTTGGTTTTCTCAACGGATCACTCACCTCTGGCACCGGCTTATTTGTCACCCTGCTGCTGGTCGGGTGGTTCGGCCTGGACTATAAAAGAGCCACTGCCTACACCATGATTCTTGTCGGCTTGTTCTGGAATGGCGCGGGCGCGATAACGCTCGCGTTCTTGACGCCAGCACAATGGTCATGGTTGCCGATGCTGGTGCTGGGTTCGTTAATTGGCGGCTACTGGGGCGCGCACCTCGCCATCCAAAAAGGCAACCCGTTGATTAAAAGAGTTTTTGAAATTGTCACCATTTTGTCTGGCGTATCCCTAATTGCCACGGTCTTCCGCTGATTGAGATTGCAATGCTGCCTATTTATCTAAACCCGCTTACGGTTTTTCGAACTCTGGATGAAATCGACCAGGAATATCCGTCGCATACCGCTGATCGCGCCACTGGCCAGCGCACCACCCTGATCGTCTTGTTCAGTGTGTGCGTATCCCTGCTGCTATTAAATTATTTAAAGAATTCCTCAGTGATGAGTCTGGCGCTGGAACAAATCGCCCTGTGGCAGGGGCATCCGCGCCATTACTGGTTGGAAAAGTTGCATCACAGCGGTTTCGACGGCTTGACGCGCCAAGCCTGGTGGAGCGCGTGGCATCTGATCACCTATGTGCTGATCCCGGCGGTGGTGCTGCGCGTTTTTTTCCAGCAACATCTTGTCGATTACGGCTGGCGCTGGGGCGAAACCCACAAACATTGGCGCGGCTATCTGCTGCTGTTAAGCCCGATACTGGTGATGGTGGTACTGGTGAGTTTTCGCGAGGATTTTGTCAGCCACTACCCGTTTTACCATCTCGCCGGGCGCAGCTGGTTCGATTTTATCGCGTGGGAATTTTTGTATTTATTGCAGTTCGCGTGTCTGGAATTTTTTTTCCGCGGCTATATGGTACAGACGCTGCGACCGCACTACGGTGCTGCCGCAATCTGGATTATGGTCGTCCCCTATCTGATGATCCATTTTCCCAAACCTTGGCTGGAAGCCACAGGTGCGATATTTTTTGGCTTATTCCTGGGGATGCTCGCCCTGCGCTCGCGTTCGATATGGGGAGGATTTCTCGTTCACGCGGGTGTTGCCGTCAGTATGGATATCGCGTCGCTGGTTCAGCAGAATCGTATTCCACAGCAGTGGCTGCCGTGGTGAGCAAACTCAGTACATAAAGCCGAGTTGTACGGCTACACCCGCTTCCGAATGTTTATCCGAGTAGGTAGCGGCAATATCCAGACTGCCGTATTTGAAGCCCATACCGAGACCAACGGCTGGCAGCGCTGAGCGATCCACCAAATTCAAGCGGTAGCCCAGCCGTAAAAACTGGTGTGGCAAGATGCGAAATTGCGAGCCGACGCTGAGATAACGTTTATCCACATCGAAACCCAATGGCTCCGTGCGGGTAACATCCAGATCCACCGCAACCATCACCTTGTCACTGCCAAACGCCACGCCGGCGCGCGCTATGGGGCGCAAAACGATAGTGTCGCCAAAGCGATTTTTCATTTCCTTGCGCACAAGATTTTTTACCGCGAGGCCAAATGACCAATAGCGGGCAACGCTGTAGGTCATACCCAGATCGAGATTCCAGAATTGGTAATCAAGGCGGGTGTAATCCTCCTGGTATTCGTCTCGCTCAAACTCATCAACGCGCTGCATATAAGCGATGGTGGAATATTCTTGCTGTTTTAGGTTTGCTCCCACCGACAATCCAGGCAATCCCTCCGGCATTAGAGAAAAGGTAAGCGCAGTTTCCACTACCTCTGCACCCACAAAAACAAGTCGACTATTCAGATCCTGGGGCACGTCGTAACGCAGGAAATTGCGCAGATCGACGTCCGTGAGATTCAACTCGTCAAAATCCTCGGCGGTGCCTTCATCCAATACAAACGCCACCAGTGCCTGTAAATCGATATGCCGATCAAGCCCCATCAGACTGCTTTCCAAATTGCGCAAGCCGTCGAGCAGTGGTTGTACTCCGGGAATTTGCCTCGGATCGCGCAGCTGCTCATGTGGCTCCCAGCTTTCTGCGGACTGGTGGATCAAATCGCGGATCTGCCGCCAATTCACCTGGCGGGCCAATGTTTCCAACCGCTTTGGATCTGGCAACTCATCCGCCGTCGCCACGTCGCGCAGATATTGTTCCAAACCTTCCACCAGCGGCTGCACGCCCGCCAACTGCTGATAATTCAATAACCGCTCATCAATTTGGCCGCTGTTAAGGGATTCGCGAACCATATCCTCGATGCCGGCCCAATGCACATTGTTGTACAGATCCTCCACCCGATTAGCGCTTTCCAGTGCATCCGCGAGGGAAAAAGCCGTATCGGCCAAGCGCCCGATGCGCAACAAATCGTTGGGATCATTTTTCACCACGCCGTTCAAAATCTGATAGTGGTGAACAAAAGCGCCTACGGCGAAATTGCGATGCTTGCCTAGGGCATGGGCCCCGCCAGAGACAGCAACGCGGATGTAACGGTCGGACAATTTCTCAACTTCATCCAAGACTTGGTGTGCCGCACCACCCAGCCCTCGCAGCACCTCAGGATCCAAGGTGCCGGCACGGAACGCCCGGCGGGCATTTTTAAAGCGTTTCTCCAACTGCAGGCGCTCGAAATTCTCTTCGATTTCTTCGAACGTCTCGATAAATCTCTGCCGGTCGATGACTCGCGCACCTAGGTATGTCTCGAGCACCGCCCCAGTTTCACCATCGCGAATCACTGCAGGATTCAGATAGGGTCGATCGCCGCCAACACCGGTGACAGCACCTGCACCACCCAAACTCATGACCTTGGCATCGAAAGACAGAAAAGATACTGCGCGACACTCATTGGTGAACGCGATCAGCAATAGCAGCAGGGGGATACGCAGAGAGGGGATCTCGCGATTCATAAATACAAATAGTCGGAGAGTTCGGGGAAAGTTACTGGGGCGCAATGGTGCCGGATTCAACGACACTCGACAAACACTTTTGTCTCAAAGCAAAAACAAAAACGGGTTATCTGAAAATAATAGACACTGAAAACGAAACGTCAAACGAGGTTGGCTACCGGCGGCGCGACACCGCCGGCATAATCAATTGGCCGAAAAGGAAACGGCAATGCGGTTGTTTTTCTGCGCAATCGCATTCCAGTCGCCAGCGCTCACCGCGTTGGTAATGGCGGGATAGGTGTATCTAGGCACCGCGTATCCCTGGGACGACAGCTCCACTTCGATATTGCCTTCAAGCAGGATCGGAGCGCTGTGCAAATAATTCAGAAACCCCACAGACACTTGATCGTTCACCGACACTTCCGGCACACGATTGGCAAGGAAGACACAGTCCTCCAGGTTGCTTTCCGGCTCCGGCAAAATAAATCGCCCCGATGGATCTTCCGCCACACAGAAATTCCCCAGGTGAATATCGAGATAAACCGCTCCGGTAAAGTTCGCCGCCTTTAACAACGCAAGCAACTCACCCAGCATATAAATGCGCTGATCGCCCAGAGCGGTTTCGCCAAAGCTGACCTGAGTATTGACGTTGACCGCCCAACTGAGGGCGTCGAGAAGAATTTGCCGATCTGCATAGACTTTTGCGGCGGATTTACTCTCGGTGCCAGTGTCGATATTTGCAAATAAGCGGCCGACAAGCTCTTCCTGCGCGCGAGTACGCTCGATCATTTCCTCATAGCGGGTGTTCAACAACTCTTGATGGCGATTATTGATATAAATGTGATAACCGAGGAAGGCGATGCCGATTAAAATAAGGCCAAGAAAAATGGACGACACACCGGCTTTTTCCGCTGGCGGCTCCACGACAAAAGGTTCCGCTGATGCAGCCGGTTCCGCAGGGCGCTCGACGCTGCTCGGTGCCGGGCGATTGACCGCGCGACTTTTCTCCTGCGCATCTTTGGCGAGGCGGCGCAACAGAAACTTAGTGCTGTCTTCAATTTCCTGGCGCACTTTCGCGATATGGATTTCGAACAACCGGCTGATCTGCTTTTGCACCTGATCAAGATCGCTGGGCGTCTCTGGCGCGACTGGTGGTTCGTCCACGTCATCGAAGGAAGTGAGCGGCGGCTTGACGATAGGCCCCTCTTCAATCACATCTGTCAGCACCGGCTCTGCGGCATTGGATGCGGCCTCATCGGCGCCTTTCGCCGTAATGCCGAGACTGCCGAGAACCTTTTCCAGGTTCGCATGCCGCATGACTTCCTTGCCCAGAATATCAATGGCGCCCAGGGCGCGGGCCTGGCCCACATAAACATCGCCCTGCTCCGAGGTGTACATGATCACCGGAATGAGCGCGGTACCTGGATTTGACTTAATGATTTTCAGCGCTTCGAGACCATCCATTCCTTCCATATGGTGATCGAGAAAGATCACGGCAGGCTGGCGGTAGGACAGATAGCCCAAGGCTTCTTCAGCGGAGAGGACAGTGTCTACTTCCAGGTCGAAGCGCTCGAGCATTTTGCGCAGACGCACCTGGGCGGTTTTGGAGTCATCGACGATAAGAACACGCCGGCGGGCCATATCTATTCCTTAATATTCGGGGCCGTGCTCTGGTCGCGAACCAGGACAGGACCATTATTCAAGGTTGATGATTCACAAGTCGACCGGGCCCGTCAGAGGCCGGGCAAGACGCAACCCGCCGCGGCTTTCCCGGTACGGAACAGAGTTTTCCCGGGCAGGACACTCGCTGCCTGCGGACCACAACCAGAGTGGCCGGGGACCCGGTAAGTTCCATAAGTTATAACACAGATCCCCCAGGTGCGCCGTTCGAGGCTTTCAGAGGGTGAAGTGGGTAAGATTTAAAAG
>JAEZGT010000044.1 GCA_023416875.1 Pseudomonadota bacterium | reverse complement strand
GAGCGGGACGGCGCTGATTCTGCACATTTAGTCCCGCATTTCATGCAGCTCACATACAGGGAAAAAATATGGCGGTCATAGATCCGGACAATGCTCAATTTGACCAGGCGGTGGCGGAAGGTGGTGCCTACGACATCATTCGGCGGCGTCTGACCGAGCAGGGCGAACAGCTTAAAACCTTAACCGCTTCACTCAATCAGGCGCGCCTCGAAGAATTCGGCCATTCGGAAATGGCGGTCACGGCGCGCGTACGCGTGCGCACGGAAAATAATTGCATCCCTCGTGACATAGTTCAGGTCGGGGATGTTTTGCTGTTCGGCTATAACGTGTTTATCGGCTTGAAAACCGAAACCCGCGTCGCCGATGTTTTTGCGTTGTTCCGTTTGGAAGGTAGCGGTGATGATGTGGCGATGAAGGAAATTCCGCTCGCCGGAACTTTTCTTGCCGAGCCTGCGTTTCAGCGGGATTTTGAAGAGTTGTATCGCTACTACAAACACACCCATCTGGTGCAGCTCGCCGTGCGTAACGGCAAATTGTTGGCGGCATTTCAGATCGGTGAACGCCGCAGCGATATGCGGGTGTTCCGCTGGAATCTGTCGGCGGATGCCAAGCAGGTAACCTACATCGATAATCGCGGCGAGCGCGATATTCAACTGCCGCCGGCATTTGATTTTGAATGGACCAAGACCACCCGCGACCAGGTGGTCAACGGCAAACATCCTCACGTCAATATTATCGATCAGATTTTTGTTGAAACCGTTGGCGGCGACCTCACCGTAAAAATTGAAAACAACACCGAGAGCGGTCTCGGTATTTATCGCGAGCCAGTGGACGATCTCAACCAGTCCATCGACGACGGTGAATTCTGGTACGCCGAACTCGGCAGTTTGATCCTGCTCAAAATTCTGCCCTATCGCGAAACCGCGTGGCGCTATCTGGTGTTCAACAAACTCACCCGCGAAGTGCAGCGTATAGATGCGATAGGCGCGTCCTGTGTGCAGTTGCCGGAGGATCACGGCATTGTTTTTCCCGGTGGCTACTATTTGCAGACGGGACAGTACAAAACGTTTGATGACGGCAGTCGTGACATGTTGTTCAGCCGCATGATCCGCTCGCCCAACGGAGAGGATGTGCTGTACGTATTTTATGAGGCCAAGGCGGGGTTGGTGGGCCTTTTCGCCTACAACATGATTAACAAAACCTTGCAGAATCCGATTTACGGTGATGGTTATGCCTTGGCCGAAGACGGCACGCTGGTCATTTTTGCCGCGGTGCCGGAGCCGACAAGGGTTCATCCCATGCAGGTGTGGCGCACGCCGTTTTTCAGTGCGGAGCATGCCAGCCGCGAACCGCCCAAACAGACATTTCTGGGACGCGTCGGCAATGCGGAGCTGGTGCGTGGCATCGCGGATTTATTTGCGGTAGCGCGCATTATCGATAACCAATCGGTGACTTTGCGTCTCTATGAAGAATTGCGCAAAGCCGCACTGAAGATTTTTGATGATCATTATTGGATTGGCGACGCCGACACTGCCAGCTTGAAACCGCTGTTGTCGGAAATTGGCAAAACCGCCGAACTGGCCATCGACGAATTTGAAAAAGTCGAAAATATTCGCCAGCAATCCGTGCAAGCACTGGCAGGCGCGGAGCAGCAGCAAAATCAGCTGCTGGCGTTTATCCGAACATCGAATTGGGAAACCACCGACGATCACGTACGCGCACTGGATGCAATCCGCCGCCAGCGCGGTCATCTCGCCACCATTCGCGATCACCGCTACATTGACGTCGCACGCATCGAGCAACTGGAACAGCAGCTGTTGGAACAGCAAAATTCCATCAGCGAGAAAACTGTGGCATTTCTCGCGGACGAACGTGCCTTGCGCCCTTACGAGGAGCGCATCGAGCAGTTTTACCGCGATCTGGACATGGTTACCACCGTCGCTGAACTTGCGCCGCTGTTGCAGCAGATTGACACCATGGCCTCCGGTCTGGATTTGTTGACCGAATTATTGGCCACGCTCAGAGTGGGCGACGCGACGGTCCATACTCGCATTATCGACGGCATAGCGGCGGTGTACGCCAAGTTGAATCAATGCAAAGCCCAGGCGGGCCACAAACAAAAAAGTTTTGGGTCTGCGGAGGCGGTGGCGCAGTTCGGCGCGCAATTTAAATTGCTGTCCCAAAGCATCGCCAATGCCATGGGTCTGGCTTCCACACCCGAGGCATGCGATGAACAAATGGCACGCCTGCTGGTGCAGTTGGAGGAATTGGAAAGCCAGTTTGCCGACCGCGAAGAATTTCTCGCTGATATAGTCGCCAAGCGCGAAGAAATTTACGAAACTTTTGAAGCGCACAAACAGCAATTGCTCGACGAGCGCCAACGCAAGGCGCAGGCGGTGGTGGACGCCGCTTCGCGAGTGCTTGCCAGTATCGAGCGGCGCGCGCAGAAATTTACCGATGTGCAACAGCTGAATACCTTTTTCGCCGCCGATGCCATGGTGCTGAAGGTGCGCGAATTTGTCGCCCAGTTGCGCGAGTTGGACAACGCTGTAAAAGCGGATGACGTGGAGGCGAAATTCAAAAGTATTCGCGATCAGGGCGCGCGCTCCCTGCGTGATAAAAGCGATTTATTTGAAGCCGGCGGCAGTGTGGTCAAACTCGGACCTCGGCATAAATTCAGCGTCAATACGCAGGAATTGGATCTCACTCTGATTCCGCGTCAGGATTCGTTATATCTCCATCTCACCGGTACGGAATATTACCAGCAGGTCGACGACCCGGCTTTAAATGAACTCAAAAGCTTTTGGACGGTGACCTTGGAGTCGGAAAGTGCAGATATTTATCGTGCGGAATATCTTGCCGCGAGCATCATTTATGCCGCTGAACAAAATACTGATGGGCTCAACCGCGAGCTGCTCAAAAATGCCTTGCTCGATCCTGTCGCTATGCAGCGCTTAGTGCGGGAATACGCTGCGCAGCGCTATCGCGAAGGTTATGAAAAAGGTATTCACGATCACGATGCTGCGCTGATTCTCCAAACTCTGCTGCCTGCGCTTGAGCAGGCGGATCTGTTGCGCTTTGATCCGTTGGGCCGCGGTTTTGCCCAGAAATTCTGGGCCAATCTGGAGTCCGTTTCGACACAAACGGAAAATCCCATCAATTGGCAAACCTGGAGCGAGAGAGCGCAGTCCGCTGCGCATATGCAGCGCGTCTTTGGCAGCCAGCAAGCGGCGGAAATTCTCGCGCGGGAAATTCAGACGGCCATGGCGGCATTTGTCGAAGCACATCCGCTGCCGGTCAACGCGCTGACCCAAGCGCGTGCTGCCGAATATTTGGTTTTGGAATTGGGACGCGAGCGGCTGGAATTTATTGGCAGTCGCTACGCGCAGATTTTGGCGGACGAATTGCGCCGTTCTCTCGATGACGCAGCGTGGCGCCGCTATCAAACCGCGTTAGAAAAATTGGTGGGAATGCCGTCTGCGCGGTGGGATTTATCCCATGCGTGGTTCTCCGCCATGGTGGCAAATCGCAACCTGGAACATTTGAGCCGCTATATTCCCGAAGCCATTGCGCTGCTCAATGCCGATCAGCGCCTCGACCGCAGAATGACCCAGACGGATCTGGAATTTCGCATTGAGGGTCTGCTCGGCGAGCATGCATTGATCAAAGAGCGCAGTCTGTCATTGTCGGTGGATGCCTTTTTGGAAAAGGTGGAGCGCCACCGCCGGGAATTTATTCCGGCTTATCGACGCTTTCTCGCCGCGCGCCAGCAGTTTGTCGACGGTCAGCGCCGCCAGTTGCGTCTGCAAGATTTTAAGGCGCGACCGCTTACCTCGTTTGTGCGCAACCGGCTGATCACCGAATCCTATCTGCCCATCATCGGTGACAACCTTGCCAAGCAAATGGGTACGGTCGGCGAAAATAAGCGCTCGGACCTTATGGGTCTGTTGATGATGATCTCGCCACCGGGCTACGGTAAAACCACTTTGATGGAATATGTGGCCAATCGCCTGGGGCTGATTTTTATGCGCATTAACTGCCCGGCGCTCGGTCACGATGTGCTGTCTCTCGACCCTGCACAGGCGCCCAACGCCACTGCGCGCCAGGAGTTGAACAAACTCAATCTGGCGTTGGAGATGGGCAATAACGTGATGCTCTATCTCGATGATATTCAGCACACCCATCCGGAATTTCTGCAGAAATTTATTTCCCTGTGTGACGGCACCCGCCGTATCGAGGGCGTTTGGCGCGGCGAAACCAAGACCTACGATATGCGCGGACGCAAATTCTGCGTGGTGATGGCGGGCAACCCTTATACGGAATCCGGTGAGGTGTTCAAAATTCCGGATATGCTGGCCAACCGTGCGGATATTTATAACCTCGGTGATATTCTCGGCGGCATGGAGGAGCAATTCGCCCTGAGCTATATCGAAAACTGTCTCACTTCCAATCCGGTTCTCGCACCGCTCGCGACGCGGGATCTGCAGGATCTGTACAAGTTCGTCAAAATGGCGCAGGGCGAAAATATCGCCACCACCGATTTATCCCACAGCTACAGCGCGGCGGAAGTCAGCGAAATTGTCAATGTGCTGCGCAAGCTATTTATGGTGCGGGATATCGTTATGAAGGTGAATCGCCAGTACATCGTTTCCGCAGCACAGGCGGAAAAATACCGCACAGAACCGCCGTTCAAATTGCAGGGCAGTTATCGCAATATGAACAAGATGGCGGAAAAGATTGCGTCGGTGATGAACGAGCAGGAGCTGCAGCAGATGATCGCCGATCACTATCTCGGCGAAGCGCAATTGCTGACTTCCGGTGCGGAGGAAAATCTACTGAAACTGGCGGAGATTCGCGGCGCGCTCACGGCGGAACAAAAAGCCCGCTGGGAGCAGATCAAAGCGGATTTTCTGCGCAACAAAGCCATGGGTGGGGACGACGCGGATACCGGCAGTAAAATCGTGGTGCAACTCGCTGATCTCGTCGGCGGCGTACGCGACTTGGCAGAAACCGCGCGCGCACCGAGTACCACAGAAAGCGACGCAAAAGTGGAGAAACGCCGTGAGGAAGAGCAGCAAAAACTTCTGCTCGACCTGGTCGGCAAAATCCAAAACACGATTGCCGCCAATCGCCCCAATGTGGAAGTGATCAACCAGCCGGTGCCCGGCCTCGATAAATTGCTGGAGACATTGACCGCGTCCATCGAGCAGAGCCTGTATCCGATTGTGCGCAGTATGGATAAAAAGCTGGAAATCGATCTGCGCACCCATTACAAGATGCAGGACATCTCCAAGCAATTGGCGGATATCGAGCTCAAAATTCAAAAGGAATTGGCGGAGCAGAAAAAGCAATTGCGCGAGCCGCGCAAGCCGGATCCCAAGCCGAGCTGATTGCGGAATCCGAGATAGAAAAAAAGCCGCCTGATGGCGGCTTTTTTATTGGTCAAATTTTTTAATTGGAATTACCGCGCGGCGCCTGCTGCTTCAACATAGCTTTGGCTACCAGATTATCCGGCGTAATATTGCTCGCTGCAATTTGCGCTTTATTTTTCAATCCCGAGATCACCATATCATCGCCCTTCATCAGAGCTTCAAAACCGTCCTTGGCAACTTTTGCCGGATCGGCCAAGTCTTGCTCAAGGATTTTGGAATCTTCCATATTCGCCTTGCGAAAAAAGTCGGTATCGGTGGCGCCGGGCAGCAGGGAGGTAACAGTTACACCGGAATCGGCGATTTCTGCGCGGATTGCCTCGGTAAAGGAGTGAATAAAGGCTTTGGTGCCGTGATAAACCGAATGATAAGGACCTGGGACTTTACCCGCAATCGACGCAACATTAAGAATTTTACCGTCGCCGCGGGTGATCATTTCGCGCAGATAGAGTTTGGTTAGAATAATGTAAGCGCCTATGTTGAGTTGCAGCATATCCAACTCGCGCTGCAGGTCGGTCTCCACAAATTTGCCAAACAGCCCTTGCGCAGCATCGTTGACCAGAACATCGACAATGATGCCTTTTTGACGAATTTCATCGTAAAGATCAAAAGCTGCTTCGCGTTCGAACAGATCCTTCGCGATGGTCATCACATTTACATGATATTGGCTAGAAAATTCCGCCGCGGTGCGTTCCAGGTCCGTTAGGGTGCGCGCGACGATAATCAGGTTATAGCCATCGGCCGCGAACAGTTTCGCGAGTTCATAACCTATACCGCTGGTGGCGCCTGTAATCAGCGCGTATTTGGGGGGATTTGCAGAAACCATATAAAACCTCCTGAAGCTGTTTCAGTCGTTGACCTACTTCGGACTGCCGCAGGGGGAATTTTGTTCGATAGGAAAATAAAGTGACTTAACTAAAAC
>JAEZGT010000392.1 GCA_023416875.1 Pseudomonadota bacterium | reverse complement strand
TTCTTCGATGGTGGATCTGTCCACTGCAAGAAAAGGCCGCCCCAATTGCGCTGGTCCCCAGGTGCGCAGCGGTGCCATTCCCGCGAGTCCGCGCACGCCTGCACCGCGGGCGAGGCGCAGAAAAAAGGTCTCCAGCTGATCCTGACGGTGATGAGCCATCAACACCAAATCGCCTGGAAGCAATTGGTTTTCAATCGCCTGATAGCGCGCCTGTCGCGCCGCCTCTTCTAAGCTGTTGCCGGCTACATTTACCTCAACCACTAGGGCGCGGCACTCGATGCCGGCGCGGGCACAGGTATCCGCGACCAGCGCCTGCCATTGCGCCGCACGTGGAGACAATTGGTGATTCACATGCAAGACCAACAGCGGCTGCGGCAACTGCGCCGCCTGTGCGCTGTGCAACAACACCATGGAATCCACACCCCCAGACACTGCCAGCACCACCCGCTGCACCTCCGGCAAGTCGCAGACAAATTGGTGAACAAGTTGGGACAGGGAAGTCATTTGGGTATAGTGATCCACTTTTTTGCAGCCGGGGTAAGCATGAAATCAATCGCCGCTTATGGTACCTGGACGTCTTTGCTGACGGGAGAATTTGTCGCCGGCAACAGCGTGAAGATGGCCGAGCCGCAATGGCTTGGCGACACCTTGTTTTGGCTGGAAACCCGCCCCGCGGAAAAAGGCCGGCAGACAATTTTGCGCCGTGACGTCAACGGCAATATCAGCGAATTGCTCGCCAATCCCTGGAGCGCCCGCACCCGCATCCACGAATACGGCGGCGGCAGTTTTGTGGCGACGCCTGAGGCCGTTTATTTCGTCAACGGCGAGGATCAGCAGATTTATCGCGCGAACCTCGCCACCGGCACCATCGAGCCCATTACCCGAACTCAATCCTGCCGCTACGGCGATTTGCACTATTCCTCGGTTCACCATTGCCTGCTCGCGGTTTGCGAGGATCACTCCAAGCCTGACGCCGAGCCGCAAAACCGCTTGGTCAGCCTCGATCTCGCCGGTGGCGAGATCACTTTGGTAGAAGCAGACCACGCCTTTGTTACTTCCGCGCAAGTCTCGCCGGATGGCGCTTGGCTCGTCTATATCACCTGGGATCACCCGGATATGCCCTGGCAGGCGACGCAACTCTGGTTGCGCCCGATGACAAGCGCCAACAGCTTTGGCGAGCCGCGCCAGCTGAGCAGCGATGTGCGGGCGAGTATCTGCCAGCCGCGCTGGTCACCGGACGGCGATCTGTACTGGATTTCCGACCGCACCGGTTGGTGGAACCTGTACCGCCTGCAGCAACAAACATTGGCGGATGGTGAAGGTGTCGCAGTGTCGCCTATGTCTGCGGATTTCGCGCCGCCGCCGTGGGTATGCCATCAATCGACTTACGACTTTCTCGATCAACAAAGCCTGCTGGTCAGCTATACCCTAAACGGTATCTGGCACGTGGCGCGGCTAACGCAAACCACTGACGCTTGGCAGCTCTCCGATCCGTTATTACCGGCGTGTAACTCGGTGCAAACCATCACCTGCGCCGCTGGCCACGCCGCTGTATTGGGTGGCGGCGCCGAACTCACCCAAGGACTTTGGCTAGGCAATGCCCAACAACTGGAATTGGTTGCTGGACAGAAACCTCTGGCGAAAGAGGAAATCTCCCCGGCGCGCGCGGTGACCTTCCCCACCGCCGACGGCCAGTACGCCCACGGCTTTTTCTACGCCCCGCACAACGCTAGCTTTGTCGCCCCGACGGGGGAGTTGCCGCCGCTGATCGTGATCGGCCACGGCGGCCCCACGGCAGCGTCCGACGCGGCGCTGAATCTAAAAATCCAGTTCTGGACCCAGCGCGGCTTCGCCGTTTTCGACGTCAACTATCGCGGCAGCACCGGCTTCGGCCGCCCTTATCGAGAGGCCCTCGACCGCCAGTGGGGCGTCGCGGATGTGGAAGACCTCTGCGCGGCTGCGGAATACGCCACTACCCAAGGCTGGGTGCATCCGAGCCAGCGCATTATCCGCGGCAGCAGCGCCGGCGGTTACAGCGTGCTGGCTGCACTTACAGATCGGCAGGTGTTTAATGCCGGCGTTAGCCTGTACGGCATCGGCGATTTGGAAACCCTCGCGCGGGATACTCACAAATTCGAGGCACATTATTTAGATAGTTTGATCGGCCCATACCCAGAGGAGCAGGAGCTCTACCGCGAGCGCTCGCCCATCCACAAGGCCGCTAACATTCGCTGCCCGTTATTGGTTTTCCAGGGACTGCTCGACAAGGTAGTACCGCCGGAACAGGCCGAGCAGATGGTGGCTGCAGTTAAAAATGCCGGCGTGCCGGTGGCCTATGTCACCTATCCCGAAGAAGGCCACGGCTTTCGCAGTGCGCAGACAATTCAGCATCAGTTGGATGTTGAATTAAGTTTCTATCGCACTATTTTTCATCTTGCAGGCGATAACGCGCAGGACGAGATGATCAAGATTTACAACTGGCCTCAAGTTACGCCGTAAGCTTTTGAGGACGTTAGCAGACAATCCGTTTAATAATTTTCTTTTTAAATATGAGCACACCCCTAATAACCGAAGAAGGCCTCGCCAAACTCAAAGCTGAGCTGGATTACCTGTGGCGAACCGAACGGCCCGAAGTGACCAAAAAAGTGACCTGGGCAGCCAGTCTCGGTGATCGAAGCGAGAATGCCGATTATCAATACAACAAAAAAAGATTGCGTGAAATTGACCGCAGGGTGCGTTACCTGCGCAAAAGAATTGATTCATTAAAAGTTGTCCCTTACGCCAAAGAACAAGAGGGTACCGTCTACTTTGGCAGCTGGGTCAAAATCGAAAATGAAGAAGGTGAAACCAAAGAATTTCGCATCGTTGGCTACGATGAAATTTTTGGTGA
>JAEZGT010000370.1 GCA_023416875.1 Pseudomonadota bacterium | reverse complement strand
CCACCAAAGCCGCCACCGCCAAAACCACCGCCGCCCACACCACCATTGGGCGACTCGGCACGCCAGCGCGTGACTTCTTTATCGAGGAACCACTCTTTAGCATGGTCTTTATTCAGCTTTTGGACCTTGGAATACACCCCATAATTTTTGCCATTGATGACCAGGTTTACGAAATTTGCTTTGGCGGAGGGAATATTTTTACGGCCCAAATTTGTGTAGAGGACCTCGCGCATTGCGGAGTGATCTTCGTAACCATTATTAAGCTTGAAGGTGTTGTAGCCGTTGATGTCCTGGCCATCGATTTGCCAGTCGAGCTCAATATCAAACGATTTTTTCTCGTTGGCCATGCTGTAGCTGGTCATGCCGCGATAACGCACCCCAACCTGTTCAAACACTTTATCCTTGTAGCGCAGCGTAGCGGCGATAGGTGTCTTGCTGTTGTAGTTGTTGGATAACTGGGTCGAATAATCGGGCTGAGAGAAATCCAGATAAATGGTTTCCATCACAGATTCATCGAAGAATTTCGAGGTATAAAAGCCCCCACGCTCCAATATTTGTGCATCCGCAGTCACACGCATTTCCGCAGGGAGATCGACATTGACGTCAACCCCGACAGGGACACCGGACGATGAACTGCTCGAAGACGAACTGGATGAAGACGAACTGGATGATGATGTAGTACTGCTTGATGAAGACGAGCTGCTGCTGGAGCTGGACGAGCTGCTGGAAGAACTACTGGCTTCGCCATCTTGGTTGCCGCCGCCACAAGCCGTAAGCAAGGCCACACCTATCGCTAAAAGCGAAACGGAAAGTCGGCTCATTGGAAAATCCCCCTTTTGCCATTACCTGGCTGTTTCTTCTGATTAATAAATCTAATTTATATAGTTGCCTATTTGGGATCTTAATCCCCAAATCTGGGCATAGGTTATGTGAAAAGTGACAGATGGATGTCATTTTTTTGTCACAAATATGAAATATGTGATGGGTTACCACGGCCAGATGTGAACCACTAAAATGGTCAGAGCTTATATATGTGCTGGATTTGGCGGAAGGAGGATGAGATTTCAGGCGGGCAGCACAGGAGTTTTACCACCCCTGCGCCGAATGAATGTTCAGAGCTCGCGAACAAGAGTGTCGTAAGCGGGGAAGTCACTGCCCTCCCACCATTGCGCTTCGTATTCCTCTTTTAATTTCGCCGCAGTTTGGCGGTAGAGCAGCGACAATTCCGACGCATCTTCTGCGAGCTGAACATCCTTGCCGTTGGCGAGACCGTGGAGAACGCCAAGCTCCTGTTTGACCAGGGGAATCAACAGCGACAAATCCGTAAGTGATAGCGACATAGTATTGCCTTCCTTTTGGTGAGGTAATTTTTAATAAGGTAACGGAACGGGCGTCAATTCCGGTGTTTTAAGCGGGAGGGTTCTGCGACAAAAGGCGGCCGGCCGCGCCCCAATTCTCCCGTTTTACATCCTCGATAACTACAGTGATGACCTCCAGACTGCACCCGGTTATACGCGCAGTTTCGCGGCTCAGCACTTCCACTAGCTCCTGTTTCTGGGCGACCGAGCGGCCCTCCAGCATTTCAATTCGAATAATCGGCATATTGATCTCGTTCGTTAATCAATCATTCCGCGCTCAACGCCGCCAGAAAATCGGCAGAAATAGCGCAATTACGGTGAAATACTCCAGGCGGCCCAGGATCATGGCGACGGAGAGAACCCAGGTACCAGCATCACTGACCGGAATAAAATTGCTGCCGACCTGACCAAAACCAGCACCTGCGTTGTTTAGTGAGGCGGATGCCGCACCTACTGCTGTCCATAAATCCAGACCTGTCGCCATCAGCGCCAATATGACTGCGATACTGGCGGCAGCGGCTATGGTCATAAATGCGATAGTCGCACTGAGAATCGACGAGCTGACCGGCACACCCTGATACTTCACATTAAATATCCCCTTGGGGTGGAGCAGGCGCTTCAACTCCAAAACGATCAACTTCACCGACAGAATATTGCGGATGATCTTATTGCCACCCGAGGTTGAGCCCGCGCAACCGCCCAGATAAGCAGCCACCACGAGGGGAAGCGCCACCGTGAGCGGCCAATCCACGTAATTGCCGGCCGCGAATCCGGTGCTGGTGATAAATGAGATCAGATGAAATACGGCCTGATTGAGCGCGGTCAGCGGGTGGTCGTATACGTCATTGCGCCACAACACCCAGGCGATCACCAGCGAGAATACGGCGACGATCAGCAGGAAAGTGCGGGTCTCTTCGTCGCGCCAGAAAAGCCTGAAATTACGGCTCTTCATGACCTTGAAATGTAGCGCAAAACTGATGGCACCCAACACCATAAAGATGTCGGCGACCACCATAATCATCGGGCTGTTGAAGTGCGCCATGCTGCTGTCATACGGCGACATGCCCCCCGTGGATACGGTGGCCAATGCATGGGCAACGGCATCATATAAGTTCATGCCGGCCAAACGATAACAGAGGATACAGGCGGCGGTGATGGCCACGTAAACAAACCATAAATAGTGTGCCGTGCTGGCAATTCTCGGCGACAGTTTCTCATCCTTCACCGGCCCCGGGGTTTCCGCCTTCAACAACTTCATGCCCCCGACATTGAGCATGGGTAGCACCGCCACCACAAAAATTACCACTCCCAACCCTCCCATCCACTGTAAAAACTGGCGGTACATCAGAAAGGTTTTTGGCATCTGGTCCAGTCCGACCAATATAGTTGCGCCAGTTGTGGTCAACCCGCTTATGGACTCAAACACCGCATCCGTAAACGACACCTTGGTGACCAGCAGAATGGGTACAGCGCCGAGCAGCCCCATGATGACCCAAGTGAAAGTAGCGAACAGAAGCGCATCTTTGAACCCGATTTTCATGGTGACGGAAGAGCGGGACAGGAAGAAAAAGCACAGCGCACATGTCAGCATCACCAGCGAGGGAGCGACAAACATCGTTTTATCGTGATCGAGAAACACGGTCCAGGAGAGCGCGGCGAACACCGCCTGCACCAGCCCCATCAATCCCGTGGGAAAAGACAACAGATAGAGCGTGGCTCGAAGATTGATCACGCGCGGAACACTCCTGGGTCATAACGGCGGGCATTATATACGCACCCGGAGTGACGGGCTTCCTGCGTGAGCGCGACTACCGCAGCGGTGTTGGTATGTCACAACTACTCATTTTTCACTCAATGAGTAGTTGTGACGGCTACCGACTGACTCAATGCGGATGGCGCGGTCGGTCAGATTGCTCAGGACTCAGCGCATGCTCCAGCACCTCGTCCACAGTATCCACCGGAATAATCGTCAGCCCGGTTTTTACCTGCTCGGCGAGCTCCGGAATATCCTTTTCGTTCTGCCGCGGAATTAGCACGGTTTTAACGCCCGCATTTAATGCCGCCAGGGTTTTTTCCTTCAAACCGCCGATGGGCAATACCAATCCGCGCAGAGTGATTTCACCGGTCATGCCCACTTCGTTATTCACCGGGCGATCCGAAAACAGCGAGGCCAATGCGGTGAACATGGCGACACCAGCGGAAGGACCGTCTTTGGGAATAGCGCCGGCGGGTACGTGCAGGTGGACATCATATTTACCGAAGTCCTCCGGGTTGATGCCAAGTTTTTCCGCGCGGCTGCGCACCAGACTTTCGGCGGCTTTGACGGACTCCTTCATCACGTCACCCAATTGCCCCGTCAAAGTAAAACCGCCTTTGCCGGGAAAACGGATCGCCTCTATATGCAGCACCTCTCCGCCCACCGGGGTGTAGGCCAAACCGTTAACCACGCCGGGCGCGCTCTGGCGAATTTTTTTCTCGCTGGTAAAACGCACGGGGCCAAGGGCATCCTGCACCGCATTTTCATCAATGGTGGTTTTGTCGATGTCGCCTCGCGCGATCTTCGCCGCCGTGGCACGTACCACCGAACCAATTTCCCGTTCGAGATTGCGCACACCCGCTTCGCGGGTGTAACCGTCGATCACCAATTGCAACGCCTCTGGTGTCCATACACATTGTTCGTCGGTCACACCGTTTTCTTGTAATTGCCGCGGAATCAAATAGCGCTCGGCAATATTGCGTTTTTCCTCCGGTGTGTAACCGGCGAGGCGGATCACTTCCATACGGTCACGCAACGGGGCGGGCACCGGTTCGATCATATTCGCGGTAGCGATAAACACCACTTGGGATAAATCGAACGGCAAATCCAAATAGCGATCAACAAAAGCGCTGTTTTGTCGTGGGTCGAGCACCTCGAGCAATGCGCTCGCTGGATCACCGCGAAAATCCGCGCCCAATTTATCCAGCTCATCCAACATGATCACCGGGTTGCGCGTGCCGCAGCGGCGCAGCTCCTGGATAATGCGGCCGGGCATGGCGC
>JAEZGT010000229.1 GCA_023416875.1 Pseudomonadota bacterium | reverse complement strand
CAATCTGAGCCATGATCAAACTCTTCAGTTTAAATCATATGAACAATCTTTCGACTGCTCTAATCTTGCTCAAACCACTGACTACCTATTCGCGTTATTACTAAGCTGAATTGATGGTCACTTATGGCTGATATTTCTTAATTCACCCAACCACAAGCGCCCACACGCTTTGCTTGATCCTGTCTGTTAAAAAACTCCTGAGCGACTTTCTCAGGCTTCGGCCCTCTCAGGCCGGGCGCGCATTATACGCTTTTTTAATCCTTGTGCAAACTTTATTTTCTCATCTTTCGAAACTTTTAAGCTTGCTTCACTTGGCTTAAGAGAGTGTCTCTCTGGCAGCTCGTTGTGAGGCGCGCATTCTACCCAGTTTCAAAACCCGCGCAAGACTTTTTTGCGCAATTTTTTAAAATTATTTCCAGAAGGCTGAAATTCCAGCAACTCCCTTGGCGCCGGCATATCTGGACCGGAGGAAATGCCCAGAATCCAGCCCGCCCAACGCATAAACAGGAACTCCTGCATCAGCCGCTATGGCAGCAAAACCATCCCACCCTAACGTAACAGCCGTAGGATGCGAGTTGGTATACAGCACAGGAGATAGAAAAACGTAATCAGCGCCAAGCGATTTGGCGTGCATAACTTCATCAATGCTGTGGCAAGACGCTCCAAACCATTTATCTCTGCCAATTGGCCTCGCTTTGAGTGTTGCGAGATGAGCTGAGCGAAAATGAATTCCATCAGCGCATGACCACAACGCAGATCTAAAAGATGAGCTCACCACAAAGGGTACGCCCTGCTGAGCACAAGTCTCATCAACTACACGCAACGCCTCCGGCACGTCAGCATCATCAATTTGCTGGGGGCGAAAGACCACCATTCCGACTCCGCGCTGTACGGCTCTTTCAATTCGAAGCTTTAAATCCGTATGACCGGAGTATTCGCCAGTGACGCAAACAAAATCGGGCAAAAGAATGGAATTAACGATTGGGGTATTGGCAGCAGGAAAGGTGTAATTGCTTAGCTCTTGAATAGGTACCCAGCGAAGCGGTTGCCCTTCTTTTCCGTGAGGCTCTCCATCGAAGGACAGAACTTCCCTTACATCAAGGAACACTTTCTTATCTGGATAGTGAAAAGGTATGCCGATAAGAGGAATTGATCGGCGTACAGTTATTCCCAATTCTTCAAAAAGCTCGCGCTCCAACGCGGCGTCGCAACTCTCTCCTGGTTCAATTTTGCCGCCAGGAAATTCCCATAGATCCCCCTGATGCTTGTGGGAGGGGCGCAGAGCAATCAGTACCCGCCCTTCGCCATCCCGCACTACGCCGACGGCAACACGAACTTCTGACATTGGCGTCAGGTCCGGTATTCGGCATTTATAGTGACGTAGTCATGGGACAGATCAGAGGTCCAAACCGTTTCACTGACGTCACCCCGCCCCAGATAGACTTTTATGGCAAACTCAGGACGCTTTACGATTGCTGTGCCAGCTTCGTCTGTATACCCCGGGTGACGGGCACCACCGTCGACAACCAATACATCATCCAGGCAAACTTTTATCTTTGAAACGTCAAGATTGGCAATGCCCGCATAACCTACTGCGGCGACGATTCGCCCCCAATTGGCGTCGGATGCGTATAACGCGGTTTTGACAAGAGGCGAGTGAGCAATCGAGTAGGCAGCCCTCAGACACTCCGCCGAGTCAGTTCCACCAGACACCTCGATAGTTACGAATTTCGTGGCACCCTCGCCATCCCGCACTATGGCATGAGCGAGCTGCTGCATCACAGCAACGAGCGCGTCGCGCAGCTTTTCGAACAACTCTCCTTCCGCTTCTTCAATCCGCGGAACTCCTGCTTGGGCGGACGCCATCAATACACAGGAATCGTTTGTTGAAGTGTCGCCGTCTATCGTGACGCGATTAAAAGAGCGATCTGCTGACCAACGCGCCAACTCATCGAGCACCGGCTGTGCAACAGCGGCATCCGTCGCCACATATGCCAGCATGGTCGCCATATTCGGCCGAATCATACCCGCACCTTTAGCGACACCGGTCACGCTGACCGTTTTGCCATCAAACTCGAATTGAACGCTGGCACCTTTAGGGCAGGTGTCGGTGGTCATGATCGCCCGCGCCGCTTGCTCCCACGCATCGACATTGAGCGCTGCGATTGCTTCGGGCACGGCGCGAGAAATTTTTTCCACTGGAAGAAATTCGCCGATCACACCGGTTGAGAATGGAAGCACTTGATTAGCGGCTACACCGCCATGGGCGGCGACAGCTTCACAGGTGGCTCGAGCATCCGCCAACCCACGGTCGCCGGTGCAGGCATTTGCGTTGCCCGAATTGATCAACAAATAACGCACTTGACCGCGAGCTAGATGGTCCTTAGCAACCAGAACCGGGGCCGCACAGAACGCATTTTGGGTAAACACACCAGAGACGGCTGCGCCTTCAGCCACATCAAATATCAATACATCGAGCCGCCCCGGCCGCTTAACACCCGCGCTCGCTGCACCAATGCGCACGCCCTTGATGGCATGCATTTGCGGCCATGGAACCTTTGTAGACACTGCCAATGCTCCTTCGACTAACCTAATTTACCGTGACAGGACTTGTACTTTTTCCCCGATCCACAAGGGCAAAGCTCATTGCGGCCAATCTTTGCTTGAGCACGCACCATGGGCTCTTGTCTCAACGGTTGAGCGATTTGGGGTTCTGGCTCCAAAGCCGACATTTCTTCGTGCTGCAATTGCATTCTTTGCTGCGCGCGCTCAGCTTCTTCCTGACGCTGACGCTCCATTGCTTCCAATTGCTCTCTGGTCATGGGCTCCAAGCGAAACAACACACGCGTGACATCGTGCTTGAGGTTGTTGAGCATCTCTTGGAATAAGCCGAAAGATTCACGCTTGTATTCCTGCTTCGGATTTTTTTGCGCATAGGCGCGCAGTCCTATGCCTTGACGCAAATGATCCATATTGGCCAAGTGCTCTTTCCAAAGCGTATCCAGTACATGCAGCATCACCTGCTTCTCGAGTGTGCGCATGATAGGACCGATCCGCTCCGCCTTATCGCGATAGAACTGGTCCGTCTCCGCCAAAATCTTTTTGCGTAATGGCTCCTCGTGCAGAGTTTTATCTGCCGCTAGCCACTCGTGGATGGGTAGCTTCACACCAAACTCGTTTTCCAGTGCATGCTCAAGCCCCGGCACATCCCACTGCTCTACCAAAGACTGTGGCGGAATATGAGAGGAAATCATGTTCTGAATCACGTCACCACGAATGCCATGGATAGCCTCTTCGATCGTCTCCTCATCCAGCAAATCGTTGCGCTGGTTGTAGATCACCTGCCGCTGATCATTCGCTACATCATCGTATTCCAGTAGCTGCTTGCGATAATCGAAGTTGCGCGCCTCTACCTTTCTTTGTGCGGTTTCGATGGCGTTGGTGACCATGCGATGCTCGATGGCCTCACCTTTTTCCATACCCAATGCGCTCATGATTTTGCGCACCCGATCGGATGCGAAGATTCGCATTAGGTTGTCTTCGAGGGAGAGATAAAAACGGGAGAAACCTGGATCGCCTTGACGTCCCGCTCGGCCGCGCAACTGGTTGTCGATGCGGCGGGATTCATGGCGCTCAGTGCCGACAATATGTAAACCGCCCGCAGCAAGAACCTGTTCGTTTCTCTTCTTCCACTCTTCTTTAATAGCCGAGATCTGTTCGGGTGTTGGATTCTCCAAGCGCGCCACTTCCGCTTCCCAATTACCACCCAACACAATGTCCGTACCGCGACCCGCCATATTCGTAGCGATGGTAACAGCCCCAGGCCGGCCGGCCTGGGCGACAATCTCAGCTTCACGTGCGTGTTGCTTCGCATTCAAAACTTCGTGGGAAATTCCCGCCTTTTTGAAGCGCCGCGACATTTCTTCGGATGTTTCTACAGATGCCGTACCCACCAGCAAAGGCGCGCCAGTGGCACTTATGCGTTTGACTTCCTCCACAATCGCCTCGTACTTGTCCTCTACGGTCAAGTAAATGAGATCATTCAGATCGCGACGCTGAATCGGACGATTGGTGGGAATAACAACAACATCGAGACCGTAAATCTGGCGAAACTCTACCGCTTCGGTATCCGCTGTACCGGTCATACCAGCGAGTTTTTTGTAGAGCCTGAAATAATTCTGGAAAGTGGTGGACGCCAAAGTCTGACTTTCGCTCTGGATAGGCACACCCTCTTTGGCTTCGATGGCCTGGTGCAAACCTTCCGAGAGACGTCGCCCCGGCATGGTTCTACCTGTGTGCTCATCGATCAAAATGACCTGGCGGTTTTCAATAATGTATTCCACATCTCTGTGGAAAAGCTTGTGCGCCCTGAGCGCGGTCTGTACGTGATGCAATAAGCCGAGATTGCTGGCGGAGTAAAGATTCTGGTTATCGCGCAGCAATCCATTTTTCGTCAACAATTCCTCGATGAGTTGATGTCCTTCCTCGGTCAGCTCGATCTGACGGGTCTTTTCGTCAACGGTGAAATGACCTGCCTTCTCAGCTTCTTCATCATGAAGTTGCAACTGAGGAATCAACTTGTTCATCAATAGATACAGCTCTGTATTATTTTCCGTCGCACCGGAAATAATCAGCGGTGTGCGCGCTTCATCGATGAGAATGGAGTCAACCTCGTCGACCACTGCAAAATTGAGTCCCCGCTGCACACGGTCCTCTTTGCGCAACACCATGTTGTCGCGCAAATAGTCGAAGCCGTATTCATTGTTGGTACCGTAGGTGATGTCGGCCGCATAGGCTGCGCGTTTTTCTTCCTGAGGTTGCATTGACACAACTATGCCAACGGTCAAACCCAACCCTTCGTACAAAGGTCTCATCCAGTTGGCGTCACGAGCCGCCAGGTAGTCGTTCACCGTTACGATGTGGACGCCTTTGCCAGACAAGGCATTGAGATAAGCGGCGAGTGTCGCCACCAGTGTCTTACCTTCACCGGTTTTCATCTCTGCGATACGTCCTTCGTGCAAGGTCATACCGCCGATTAGCTGAACATCAAAATGGCGCATGCCCATAATGCGACGACTGGCTTCCCGGCAGACCGCAAAAGCTTCCGGCAACATTGCATCCAGGGTTTCACCTTTGACGTAACGCTGCTTAAACTCAGCCGTTTTCGCTTTTAATTCATCATCTGAGAGCGCTT
This sequence comes from Pseudomonadota bacterium, assembly GCA_023416875.1. Lineage (GTDB taxonomy): Bacteria > Pseudomonadota > Gammaproteobacteria > Pseudomonadales > Cellvibrionaceae > UBA5868. The sequence continues at coordinate 5,345 of JAEZGT010000229.1, read as the reverse complement.
TGATGGTGGACTCAAAGCCGTTAATTTGGGCGACGAGTTTGCCCATACGCTTGAGTTCACGGTCATTTTTTGTACCAAAAACTTTCTTTGCTAATGTGCCAATCATGGGATTTGCCGGATTCCAGAACAGGGGGCATTTCGAAATCGAAAGGCCCGCATCATAAATGAGTTGCAAGAGGCGTTAAATAGAAAACGCGCGCTCGGGAAAAGAAAGGAAGGGGGTAACTAACGGCTGGCGCGGTGTATATAAGAAGAAGGATCTACTGCACGACCATTTTTATAAACTTCGAAATGAACGTGGTGGCCGGTGGAACGCCCACTAGTCCCCATCAGGGCAATAATCTGACCTTTTTTGACCACATCGCCCACTTTCACCAAGTTTTCTTTGTTGTGAGCGTACCGCGTGGTGAAGCCTTTGCCATGGTTCACTTCGACCATCAAACCATAGCCACTCCGCTCCCCGGACCAAGTGACCACGCCAGCGGCCACAGCGATGATGTCCGCACCCTCTTTGCCAGCAAAGTCGACGCCTGCATGCATGGCTATCTTGCCAGTGAACGGATCTGTGCGACGGCCGAAACGGCTGGACATCCAACCTTTGGTAATTGGGCGACCAGCGATAAAGACATCATTTTCCAACTTGCGATTGGCAAGGAGAGCTTCGAGGGTCTGCAGTTGATGCTGGCGATTTTCGATCTGCAGGGAGAGTTCGTCGATTGCCTGAGTAAATTCCGGGGGAGCAAAGCTGTCACCCGAGACGTCCATTTCCGGTCCACCGAGGGCTGGGGGCTGACTGAAGTCGAACTCGCCATTGTCCAATTTCGCCATGGAAGTCAATCTTTCTCCCAGGGCATCTATACGTACCAGCTTCGCTTGCAATTCCGCCACTCGCAGCGTTAGGGCGGCGAGCTTACTATCGGCTTCCTGCCTGGCCTGGGCAACCAGTTGCTCCTGCTCCTGCAGTTGCTGCGCCCAAATCTGACGAATTTCCGGCTCGAGCAGGCGACTTTCAGAGTCATCTGCCAATTTCAAATAGGTGATGTAGGCTGCTGCGGGAACGCCAATCAGACAGGCGAGGCATACAGAAAGAAGCGCCCCCGACCAGATGCCGAGATTGAAACTACGGCAGTTGCCGTATTTTTTACTAAGAATGATGACTTTCACTGATATCGATTTCGCTCGTTGGGTTCAGTCCAGTGACATCACTGAATTCACTCAATTGCGTGACGTTTCGTTTGAGTTACTTCTTATGTAGTACATGAACTTCCGTGTGCGCAAGCGAAAGGGGATGAAGGCCGTCCCCTGACGGTGGCCGACTATGTCATAGACGGCGCCAAAAAGGCAATACTTATTCGAAGGCGAGCAATTTTTGATCAGACTTATGAAAAAACAGTTTAGACCGCTGCAAGCGGCTTCGCATAAGAGATGGGGGCGGTCTCTTCTTCCGACTCGAAAGTCACCATCTCCCACGCATCTTTTTGCCGCATAAGCTCACGAATAGATTTGTTGTTTAAACCGTGACCCGACTTAAAGGCGTCAAACTCGCCGATAAGGCTATAACCCAGCAAATATAAATCACCAATTGCGTCTAACACTTTGTGCTTAACAAATTCGTCTTCGTAGCGCAGCCCTTCTTCATTTAACACGCGATATTTATCGATGACGACAGCATTGTTTACGCTGCCGCCCTTCGCCAACCCTTTAGAGCGGAGGTACTCAATTTCATGCATAAAACCAAAGGTACGAGCGCGCGCTACTTCTTTTACAAATGACGTACTGGAAAAATCCACTGAAGCCCGCAGCGAGCGATCTCGGAAGACCGGATGATCGAAGTCGATGGCAAACGATACTTTGAAGCCATCAAAAGGCCGGAAGCTGGCGGTTTTGTCGCCTTCGGTGACGGTGACAGTTTTCTTGATTCGGATAAAACGCTTCGGCGCTTTCTGCTCCTGAATTCCAGCGGACTGGATCAGAAATACAAAGGGGCCGGCGCTGCCGTCCATGATCGGAACTTCGTCGGCGCTGACTTCGACTATCGCATTATCGATACCAAGCCCAGCCAAGGCTGACAGCAAATGCTCAACCGTGGAAATGCGCACATCGCCGCTCATCAGGGTGGTGGATAGAGTAGTGTCGCCGACGTTTTCCGCTTTGGCTTTGATCTCCACTACCGGGTCTAAATCCACCCGCCGAAAAACGATACCTGAATCCACTGGCGCAGGACGCAGAGTGAGCAGAACTTTTTTACCCGTGTGCAAGCCGACTCCGGTAGCGCGGATCTCGTTTTTGAGGGTTCGTTGTCTGATCATCTTTCCTAGTCCTGCTAGCTAAATAAATGCGGGTGCCGCGCAAAGGGCGCGCATGTTAACAAAATGAAATGAGAAGGTTCTGAGGAATGCGCCTCCGACATGGATAAGCCGGAGAAAATGCATGTGCCGCGAGAAGTATAGGCCCACGACACCCAATCTTGCCGGCGAGTTTGCGGCAGTTAATCTGAACTTTACCTGAACAGGCAGAAGCCCACCTCCGCGGGGGGACGGAGGCGGGCAACCAAGCCACAGGGATTAGTCAGCTTGGCGGCGCAGGAACGCTGGAATATCGAGATACTCCATGTCTCGCTCACGGGTATCCAACGCACGGGCAGCATTACCTGCATTGCGGTTGGCCGTGTTGTTGGCTCGCATTACGGTCGGCCTGTCCAGCACTGCATAGTTGGGGGTGCCGTCAGACGAGCGCGTATTGTCCACCACCTTGGTGGGAGGAACGCTGGCTTTGAGCGTTTCAATATGACCCAAACCAGTCGCCACCACCGTGACTCTCAACTCGTCCGTCATTTCCGGATCGATAACCGTACCAACCACCACAGTGGCTTCCGGCGAGGAGAACTCTTCAATGGTGTTACCCACTTCAGTGAACTCACCTAACGTGAGGTCCATACCGGCGGTGATATTGACGAGAATGCCGCGCGCTCCCTGCAGGTTTACATCTTCCAGCAGCGGACTCCGGATCGCCGCTTCGGCCGCTTCGCGAGCGCGATTGTCTCCGCGTGCAATGCCGGTACCCATCATGGCCATGCCCATTTCTGACATTACGGTGCGTACGTCGGCAAAGTCGACGTTGATCATGCCGGGACGGATGATCAGATCGGCAATACCTTGTACCGCGCCCAAGAGCACATCATTGGCTGCTTTGAATGCGTCGAGCAGGCTGGTGGTTTTACCAAGTACCGCCAACAGTTTTTCGTTGGGGATGGTGATCAGTGAATCCACCCGATCTTTTAATTGTTTGATACCGGCGTCAGCGATTGCCATACGCTTGCGGCCTTCGAATGAAAAAGGTCTGGTCACCACCGCCACGGTGAGAATACCCATTTCGCGAGCGATCTCCGCCACCACAGGCGCACCGCCAGTACCAGTGCCGCCGCCCATGCCTGCGGTGATAAACACCATATCAGCGCCGCTGAGAACTTCCGCGATGCGTTCGCGATCTTCCATGGCGGCCTGCCGGCCAACTTCTGGGTTCGCACCCGCACCAAGCCCCTTGGTCATACCGCTGCCCAGCTGCAGAACCGTGCGGGTATCTATATCTTTCAGCGCCTGCGCATCGGTATTCGCGCAAATAAATTCAACGCCTTCGATATCGCTGGAAATCATGTGTTTAACGGCATTACCGCCGCCGCCACCAACACCGATCACTTTAATCACCGCGTTTTGCGGCAGGCTATCGACTAACTCGAACATAAAAATTTCCCCCTCTTTCCCCTGAAAAAACTGCGTTAAAAATTCTTTTGTACCCAACCCTTGAAGCGGACCCACGCACTTTCGCTGCTGTTCTGTATAACCTTGCTACCTCCTTGTTGCTTCATTCCATAAATCAGAAGCCCGACGCCTGTGGAATAAATTGGATTGTTGACGATATCTTTCAGACCGCGCACGTTCTGCGGGGTCCCGAGCCGCACCGGCATATGGAATATTTCCTCTGCCAGCTCGACCACGCCTTCCATTTTTGAAGTTCCACCAGTCAACACAATGCCGGCGGGAATCATGTCTTCAAAACCGCTGCGGCGCAGCTCCGCCTGAATCAGCGTGAATAATTCTTCATAGCGCGGCTCGACGACCTCGGCCAGAGCTTGCCGCGACAATTCCCGCGGTGGTCGATCACCTACGCTCGGAACTTTTATGGTCTCCTCCGCGCCGGTCAATTTTGCCAATGCGCAGGCATATTTAATTTTTATTTCTTCCGCATATTGCGTCGGAGTACGCAATGCCATGGCGATATCATTGGTCACCTGGTCGCCGGCAATCGGAATAACCGAGGTATGCCGGATGGCGCCGTCGTAAAAAACGGCGATATCCGTAGTTCCACCGCCGATATCGACCATGCACACGCCTAATTCTTTTTCATCATCGGTCAGCACCGCGTAGCTGGACGCGAGCTGCTCCAAAATAATGTCTTCCACTTCCAGGCCGCATCGCTTGATGCATTTTTCCACATTGTGCGCCGCATTCAGGGCACAGGTGACCAAATGCACTTTTGCCTCAAGCCGCACACCGGACATGCCCAAGGGCTCCTTCACTCCTTCCTGTTCATCTATCACGTATTCCTGCGGCAATATGTGCAAGATTTTTTGATCAGCAGGAATTGCGACCGCCTGAGCGGCATCTATAACCCTCTCTATATCCTGCGGATATACCTCGCGATCTTTGATCGCCACTATGCCGTGGGAGTTGAGGCTTCGAATATGGTTGCCGGCAATACCTGCGTATACCGAGTGAATCTGGCAACCCGCCATCAATTCAGCTTCTTCCACTGCGCGTTGAATGGACTGCACTGTGGAATCAATATTCACCACCACGCCTTTTTTTAGGCCGGTGGATTTATGTGAACCCAAGCCGACCACCGACAGATGCCCTTCTGCGGATATTTCTCCGACAATCGCAACAACCTTGGACGTTCCTATGTCCAAGCCTACGATCATTTTCCCCCCACCCGATTGTGCCATTGCTTTTGCTTCACTCTAAATTTGTTATCAGATTCACCTTTGTGTGGCTTCTCCTTCAGCACTCAACCACCAGCGACATATTGATCTGCTTCCGCTCGCCAGGTTACGGCAAATCCACCTGGGTAACGCATATCGACAATCTGAATCTTGTGAAAGTGTTTGCCGAGATCGCCATTTTTCGCAGCGAGTAGATACTGCAACTTCTCCCACAAGCGGTCGCGGCCGAGCTTTATGGTAATGCCGGACTGGAGTGTCAGCGTCCAGGCTCGGGTATCGTCGAGCTCCACTGCTGCCAGTGCCATTTCTTGTTGCGCGAGAAGTTTGCCGATGCGCAAATACTGGC
>JAEZGT010000205.1 GCA_023416875.1 Pseudomonadota bacterium | reverse complement strand
GGGGCATAATCGACAAATCCACGCCGGTGACACGTGAGCGGAATGCCAACCAGCCAAATAAAAATGCCAACAACCCCGGTGCGAGAAATACCATCAGCACCGCAAAACCAAAATGGTCGAAGCCGTACCAGTACCAGGGCAATTCCTGCCAATTGAGAAACACCATGAAATCCGGTAACAGCGGATTGCCATACACACCGCGATCACCAATTTGACGCATCAGGTACATGCCCATGGCATAACCGCCCAGCGCAAAAAAAGCGCCGTGGCCGAGGCTCAAAATTCCGCAGTATCCCCAGACAAGATCCAGGGCGAGCGCCAACATGGCAAAACACAAATATTTGCCAATCAAAGTGACCACATAAGTGGGCACGTGGAAAAAGGAATTCGGCGGCACTACCAGGTTTAAAAACGGGACGCCAATTCCCAGAACCAGCATCACAATGAACAGCCAACGCGATGCTTTGTCGTTAGCGAGAAGTTGTTGAATCAGAGGTTTGCGGGTCATGGCATTAATCCGTCACGAAGCGGCCTTTCAGGGCGAACAAGCCACGCGGGCGCCACTGAATGAACAGGATGATAAAAACCAGCACAAATATTTTGCCCAGCACTGCGCCTGCATAGGGTTCGAGGAATTTGTTGACGATCCCCAAACCCATGGCCGCGAAAAAGGTTCCGAGCAAATTGCCGACACCGCCAAAAACAACAACCATGAAGGAGTCGATAATAAATCCCTGTCCCATATTCGGACCTACGTTGGTGATCTGGCTCAAGGCCACACCCGCCATGCCGGCGATCCCCGAACCTAAACCGAATGTGAGCGCATCGACCCACGAAGATTTAATACCCATGGAATTTGCCATGGCGCGATTCTGTGTCACCGCGCGCATCTGCAAACCGAGCAAGGTTTTACGCAGCAACAGCGCTAACAAACCCAGCACCATCAAGCTGAATAAAATGATGTAAATACGGTTATAGGTGAGTGACAGCGCGCCGTTGACTTGATAAAAGCCGCTCATCCAATCTGGCGTGATGACCGGAACGTTATTGGAGTTGTAGGTGCGCACCAATTGTTGCAGGAACAAACTGATACCAAAAGTCGCCAGCAGAGTTTCCAAGGGGCGGCCATACAAATGGCGGATCACCGTGCGCTCAATTAAAACGCCGACAGAACCCGAGACCAAAAACGCCATGGGAATGGCGATGATGACGGACGCTTCAATCCAGTTGGGAAATAATTGTTGCACGGCAAAGGTGGTGTAGGCGCCCAGCATGATCATTTCGCCATGCGCCATATTGATAACGCCCATCACACCAAAAGTGATGGCGAGACCAATCGCAGCCAACAACAAAACGGAACCTAAGCTGATGCCAAAAAACAGATTTTCGATAAACCGCATGACATCCATACGGTGGCGGACTTTTTCCGCACCTTCAGCCGCCAGTTTGCCGATCTCCGCACTGCTGGCATTGGCGTAATTTCCGGCGCTGTCTTTTTCCCCGATGCGTTCAAGAATGGCAAGTGCGTCCGGCGCATAAGAGCGGGACAATATATTGATCGCTTCTTTACGCAACTTGAGATCTCCGGACTCGATATCCACCATGGCCAGCGCCATGGCGATTTCATCTTTGATCGACGAAGACTCTTCTTTTTCGTAAGCGTCGGCGATTAATTCACGCAATTCAGGTTGCGGAGATTTGATCAGATCGCGCGCGGATTGCCGGCGCAGATCGGGATTTTTTGCGCCCAATTGCAGCGATGCTATGACCGTGCGCAATTTGCCGCGCACACTGTTGTTGATTCTGACCTTTTCCAGTGAACGCACGCCCACCACGTCCACAACTTCACCGGTCAGCACATTACTGATCTCGACGCCCTCACTGGTATCTTTACCAGTGACAACCATCTGATCGGATTTTTGCAGATACAGATTGCCATCAATAAGCGCTTTCAACAGCACCAGGGTGCGGTCGTCATTAAGTGCCGCCAATTCATCAATAATTCGGTTTTTCTGCGCGTAATCGCTTTTTGCAAGAGATTGGCTGAGGCTTTCAAAATCGTTTGCGCTTGCTTTGGTAAATAGCAGTCCCAAGCCGATAAGAAGACCCAGTTTAATTAGAATTTTCATTTTTCTGCACCAAGTTTTCGTCCCGCGCAGCGGGAGGAACAAGGCGGTTCCTTGTGGATACCGCTCAAGTTTTATGCGGCTATTTCGCTTAGAAATCGCATCCTGCGGCGCCGGGGATTCCTGATTTCCTTCAGGAAAATGGTGAAGGCTCTGGAGGTCCGCGACAGAATCTTCACTTATGTTGTGCTCCACCTCCGTGTGGAAAAACTCCTGGGGGAATTAGCTCAACCGGTCAATAGTTTTGGCCAGAGCACTTGCCGGTTTTGATATTGAAGTTGCCGCAGGCGATCGGCGGAGTCCAGTCGGCAACCAAGCTGGCAGACTCGGGGAGGAAATCGGTCCATGCGTCGCCGATTACACCGCCGGGAGTTTGCCAAACGATTTCAAATTGGCCGTCTTCCTGGATTTCGCCGATCAACACGGGCTTGGTCAGGTGGTGGTTGGTGTTCATCACCGCGATACCGCCGGTCAAGTTCGGCACAGTGATGCCATACATGGCGGAGCGCACAGCGTCCACATCCGTGGTGCCCGCTTTCTCAACCGCTTTCACCCACATTTTGAAACCGATATAAGTGGCTTCCATTGGGTCGTTGGTGGGGCGTTTGGTGTCTTTAATGAATTTATGCCACTGGGCAATGAAGGCATCATTTTCTTTGGCTTCCGCGCTCATAAAGTAATTCCATGCCGCCAAGTGACCAACCAGCGGTTTGGTATCAAAGCCAGAGAGTTCTTCTTCACCCACAGAGAATGCCACTACCGGAATATCTTCCGCACTGATACCCGCATTCGCCAATTCTTTATAGAAAGGCACGTTGGCGTCGCCGTTAATGGTGGAGACAACCGCGGTCTTTTTGCCGGCGGAACCGAACTTTTTGATTTCCGCTACGCGGGTTTGCCAGTCAGCGTGACCGAAGGGCGTGTAGTTGATGGAGATATCCTCTTTCTTCACACCTTTGCTGATCAGGTACTGCTCGAGAATTTTATTGGTAGTGCGCGGATAAACGTAGTCAGTACCTTCGAGTACCCAACGTTTTACACCTTCCGCATCCATCAAATAATCAACGGCGGGGATCGCTTGCTGGTTGGGCGCTGCACCCGTGTAAAAAACGTTTTTGGAGGACTCTTCGCCTTCATATTGAACGGGGTAAAACAGCAGGCCGTTTTCAGCTTCGATCACGGGCAATACGGATTTGCGTGATACAGAAGTCCAGCAGCCAAAAATAACAGAGACCTTATCTTTGGAAAGTAACTGTTTTGCTTTTTCCGCGAACAAAGGCCAGTTGGAGGCTGGATCCACTACAACCGCTTCGAGTTTTTTACCGAGCACACCGCCAGCTTTGTTTTGCTCGTCAATCATCATCAAGACGGTATCTTTTAGCGTGGTTTCACTGATGGCCATGGTGCCGGAGAGGGAGTGAAGCACACCTACCTTAATGGTCTCTGCAGCCTGAGCCAATACGGCACCAGTCGCCAGGGCGGTCGCCCCGATTACCAAACTGGTTTTTTTCACCAGCTTTCTTACATTGGAACTCATAAAGGTCTCCTTTGACTTTTATTTAGCAAAGCGCTTTTTTGCTTTCTGTGTATCAGAACACGGGGGGCGTTATTAAAAATGATCGTCTAGACATAGAGCTTTAAGGTTAAAGCCTTAACGAACATTGCAAATAACGTGGGGCGTTTGCCGGTCGGTAATTCGCCAACTTACGTATTGCGACCTGGATAAACGGCGGGATAGGTTGAGCAGATTTGGTGCCAAAATGCGTCGAAGGGCTTCGCTCGCTTCTTGTATACAATCAACTTATTGTTATTCAAAGAATTTTTCGCAACTCCTAAGTTGCATTCTGATAAACATTGAAAAATCGATTTTTTTCCGGTCTCGTATGGCGCAAATCGGGGCACCAATAAAGTGCTTCGAGATCATTGTGGTGCAAGCAGTCGGTTTTTTAAATTTTTCGCCCCCTTGCGTGCAGTGAATCTGTGCAATTCGGTTATTTGAACCTTTTGCTGGCGCCCGTTTTCGCTGGTGAAGCCGGCATCAAATTAATTGCGAAGGTATCAGCGTGGTGCAGAATAGCGGCCACTCGCCGACAGCTACATCAATATATTGAAAAGCGAATCAAGAAATGAAGTAAGGGGAATAATGGATGGCGCGCCCGATGCGAACTGCGCGACGCGCCTAGAGGATTAGAAACCCATAGCGAGCCCAGTGAGCACCAGCGCTACACCGGCCACTCGCGCCACCAGGCCACGAGCCACTTTATTGGCCTGTTCGCCCACTAGCATAGCGGCGATCACGACGAGACCGCTGCACGCTACCAAGCCGATGACAAAGGGAATAACGCTGGCGCCCGCAGGCAGCTCGGTACCGTGTACAAACCCATGAACAGCGGCTGTGGCTATAACGACTGAGGCGCGCAACACCAGCGGCCCGCGCACTGCTGCCGCCAGCAGCGATCCCAAAACCACCAGAGACGCGATAATTCCAGCTTCAAATGTGAATTGTGGAAATCCCATACCGGCAATAACAGCCACTGCCAATACCGCACAAAATCCCGCAATAAATCCCGGTTTATAGCGTGTGCCACTTTGCGCGAGCCAAAATCCCGTGGCGAGCAAAGCCAATAAATGATCCAACCCTGTTAATGGATGGAGAAAACCGTCCAGCCAGTCAACGTGATGGCGCCCGGGGTGCGCGAGCGCCGCAGCGGGAAACATGACGAGAGCAGATACAATAAGTTTTTTCATTGGTGTTTCTC
>JAEZGT010000202.1 GCA_023416875.1 Pseudomonadota bacterium | reverse complement strand
AGGCTTGGAGCTCGGCACTCTGGCCAATGTGCATGATGCCGGCTTCATGGTCATCAGTGATGGCGGGCTGAAAGAGGACAACCTCTACCAGGTTGCCTTTGAAGTCAATTCGGGGCGCCCAACCATCACCCTCGGCGCTGAGTGTCTGTGGATCAGCGAAACCGGTACCGGCGACCAGGTTTGGGCGGGGTTTCAGATCATGGATCTATCCGAGGAAGCGCGTCAGCAAATTGCCCAGCTGCTGACGCAGTATCAGGAATAATTCTTTATCTGCCATCTTTGCACATGTGCGAAGTGGCGGATGATTTAAGGGTTGTCCGGCATTGAGGTCCAGGCTTTAATACGGAGCCTCGCGCTCCTGCCGGACTGGACCCTATGTATCAGCTGCATATCACCAATAAAAATTATTCCTCATGGTCACTGCGCCCCTGGCTGTTGCTGCGCCATCTGGGTATTCCCTTTAGTGAACAAATCCATCCATTTCCTGAATCTGCGGTGTGGGAGACCTTCCGCCACTTTTCTCCCAATGGTCGTGTGCCCTGTCTAGTCGATGGCAGTCGCGTTATTTGGGATTCTCTCGCCATCACGGAATACCTCGCTGAAGAGCACCGCGCGGTGTGGCCAGCTGACCGCGACGCCCGCGCTTGGGCGCGCAGTGCGACGGCGGAAATGCACTCGGGTTTTAGTGCTTTGCGCAATCAATGCGGTATGAGTTGCGGCGTGCGGGTAGCGCTGAGCGAGACGCCGGCGGATTTGCGCAAGGATGTGGCTCGCGTGGATGAGCTTTGGTGTGAGGGCCTGCGGCGGTTCGGCGGACCATTCCTCGCTGGTAGCGCATTTACCGCGGTAGACGCCTTCTTCGCCCCGGTGGCCTTTCGTGCACAGACCTACGACCTGCCACTATCCACGACTGCCGCAGACTACCGCGAGCGGTTGCTTTCCCTGCCGGCGATGCGGGAATGGTACGAGGCAGCACTACGGGAGACTTGGCGCGAACCCGGCCATGAAGCGGAAATTCTCGCCGCCGGCAAACTGGTTGCCGATCATCGGCACACCGCCTGACAGGGAGCGGTTATGACAGGCAAACAATTGCGCTGCCATTTGCTGGTGGCGCTGCTGGGAGTGGTGCTGCAGGTCGCCGCCGACGAGACTACTGTAGTGGCGGATCAGCCGCCCGAGGCGCCGGTGGTGCCCAATCCGACCACCGAGGAGAAAAATCTAGTGTTGCAGCGGTTTAAGGAAGAGCAGCGCCTGCTGGACAACAGCTTTGCCATCACGCCTCACAACATCAACTATCTCTTACACCTGAGCTACACCGATCGCACCAACGATGCGCCCTTTGCCGAGAACGAGCAGGAGTTGCAGCACACGGAGGTGGAGTTTCAGGTGAGCTTCAAGGTGGCAGTCAATGAAAAACCGCTGTGGGGCGACAACGGCTTTATCTATTTTGCTTATACCGCCAGGTCATTCTGGCAGGCGTACAACACCAGTGAGTCCAGCCCGTTTCGGGATACCAATCACGAGCCGGAGGTATTCCTCACCTTCACCACACCCTACCGCGCGCTTGGCGCCCAGGTGCCGGTGGTGAGTTTTGGTCTGTCCCATCAGAGCAACGGCCGCCCGGGTATACAGTCGCGCAGCTGGCATAGGATCTATGCGCGGGCGACATTGGAGTACGAGAAGTATTACTTCAGCTTCAAACCTTGGTGGCGCATTCCGGAGCGCGACAAGCGGGGGCCGGACGACGCCAAAGGGGACGACAACCCGGACATCCACAAATATCTTGGCTACTTTGAGCTGCGCGGCTTTCGCCGTTACGGCGACAACGAGCTGAGCATCATGGTGCGCAACAACCTCAACAGCGATAACAAGGGCGCCATCGAATTCGGCTACAGCTATCCCTTCGCCAAAACAAAGCGGGGATATATCCAGTTATTCCACGGTTACGGCGACACTCTGCTGGATTACAACCACCGCACTACCCGTATTGGCATCGGCATCATGCTGAACAATTGGCTGTAAAGCGCCGGACCCGGGCGGGTCCGGCAGATGTGGGATTAGAGGGTTTTGAAAACCGCGCGGGCGGCGGCTAAGGTGAACTCAATATCCTCCGCCGTGTGGGCGGAGGACATAAACGCGGCTTCGTAGGAGGCCGGTGCCAAGTTCACGCCGTGCTGCAGCATGCCGTGGAAGAAGCGGTTGAAGCGCGCGGTGTCGCAGGCCATGACTTGGCGGAAGTTGCTGACGCTAGCGGCATCCGTGAAAAATCCACCCCACATGGTGCCCACATGATTAGTGGTGAAGGGGATTCCGGTCTCCTGAGCGATCTCGCGCAGACCGGTTACCAAGGTGGTAGTGGCAGCGAATAGAGGTTCGTAGAAACCGGGTGCCTGGATCTTTTTCAGTGTCGCAAGACCGGCCGCCATGGCCACCGGGTTTCCAGACAAAGTGCCCGCCTGATACACAGGTCCAAGGGGCGCTATATGACTCATCACATCCTTGCGACCACCAAAGGCGCCCACCGGCATGCCGCCGCCGATGACTTTGCCAAGCGTGGTGAGGTCGGGCTTGATGCCGTAATACCCCTGGGCGCCCGCCAAGCCGAGGCGGAATCCGGTCATCACTTCATCAAAAATCAGCAATGCACCACTCTGGTCGCAGACCTCGCGCAGCGCTTCGAGAAAGCCTGGTGCCGGCGGGATGCAGTTCATATTGCCGGCCACAGGTTCCACGATAATGCAGGCGATTTGGTCGCCAATGCTGGCGAAGGTTTCTTTCAGTTGGTCGATATCGTTGTAGTTCAGCGTCAAGGTGTGTTCGGCCAGGCTTGCCGGCACACCGGGAGAGCTGGGCACGCCCAAAGTGAGGGCGCCGGAGCCGGCTTTGACCAGCAGGGAGTCGGAGTGGCCGTGATAGCAGCCTTCGAATTTGACGATCTTGTCGCGCGCGGTAAAACCCCGCGCCAAGCGGATGGCACTCATGGTGGCTTCGGTGCCGGAGCTGACAAAGCGCACCAGCTCGATGCTGGGGATGATCTTGATAATGTCCCGCGCCAGCTCCGTTTCAATTTCCGTCGGCGCGCCAAAGCTGAGTCCCGAGCGCGCTTTGGCGATAACCGCCTCCAGTACGTCCTCGTCCGCATGTCCGAGGATCATCGGCCCCCAGGACAACACGTAATCGACATAGCGTTTGCCATCGCTGTCGTAGAGGTAGGCGCCCTTGGCGCGCTCGATAAAAATAGGTTCTCCGCCCACGGCTTTAAACGCTCGCACTGGGGAGTTCACGCCGCCCGGGATTACCGCCTGGGCTTCAGCAAAAAGTTTATTCATAGTCGGTTGGATGGCTCGTGCGGGGCGGCTGCGCCCCGGCATTGGTGGTACGCCGCCAGCAGGTCTGCGGCGGCGGTGGATACATCATCGGTGCCGAACAGGCTGTGGCAGACCGCCAAGGTCTGCGCTCCGGCCTGTAGCAGCGGCGCCATATTATCCCTGCGGATTCCGCCGATGGCGACTATCGGTAAACCAATTTCCGCGACCGCTTGTTGCAGGACTCCAATACTCGCGGCTCCGGCGAGAGGATTGGTGTAGGAGGAGTAAAAGCGCCCGAAAGCGACATAGCTGGCGCCCTCGTCCCACGCTTGTCGCGCCAAGGTGATATCAGAGTGGCAGGTGACGCCGATGATGGCGCTGTCGCCGAGCAGACGGCGGGCTTCCGGAACTGAACCATCTCCCTGGCCGAGATGAACACCGTGAGCGCCGCAGGCCAGAGCTATATCCGTGCGGTCGTTGATGATGCAGAGCGCCCCGTACTGGTTGCACAGCGCTACCAAACGACGCCCGAGCATTTCAATTTGGGCGGCGGACGCGGATTTATCGCGTAGCTGAATCGCTTTGACACCGGCGGCAAGCGCCTGGGTAGCCGCTTCGAACAGCCGCTCGCCCGGCAGCAGTAACGGGTCGGTAATCGCGTAGATAGAGCCCAGGTTGTTCAATGGGTGGCGTTCCCCGGCAGATCGGCGGTAGAGCAGGTGGGTTCAAGATTTTTGTCCGCCCAGAACAGGCGGTGGGGCACCGGTTGGCCGAAGCCCAATTGGCGCGCCGCCGCCAGTGCCTGCCACGTATAGTTCTGCGCCTGTTCCACAGCGGCTTGAACGGGACAGTCGTGAGCGCGCAGGGCGGCGATCGCCGCAGCCAGAGTGCTGGTGGCGCCGTGGCAGGTTGGTGGCGCCTGCTCCCATTCATAATGTTTGATCACGCCGCTGCTGCCGTACAACCCGGTGGTAGAGCGGTTTTCCTTGGCGAGGGACTGGGTCAGCAACAAATGGCGGCAGCCCTTGCTGGTGATCGCCTGGGCGGTGGCGTCTATGGTGTCCGCTTCCTTGGCGATTATGTGCGCTTCATTGAGAGAAATTACCGCGACCTCGCTCAGAGGCAGCAGCAGTGCAGTGAGAGCGGAAGGCAAATCCGCCTGCTCAATGCTGTCCCTATCCCAGAGGCAGAACGCTGGGTGGATGATCAGCGGCAGATGCGGATAGTCCTGCAGAATGGAATGAATTGCCTCGACGTTGGCGACGGAGCCGGCAAAACCCACTTTTACCGCCTGCACCGGCATGTCTTCGAGTATGGAGCGCGCCTGTTCGATGAGCAGTGTCGTTTCCACTGGAATCGCTTCGTTGTTTTCCGCCGTGGCAGTGGCGCAGAGGGCGGTGGCGACAGGAGCGCAGTGACACCCCATGCTGGCGACGGATTCTATATCCGCCTGCAGACCGCCTCCGCCGGAGGGGTCGAGAGCGGAGAAACACAATACAACGGGAGGGTTGGAATTCTGCATATCACACGCTCCTCATTATTCGTTTGGTCAGGCGGGCATTTTGGTCACGACCAAAAACACTATGGCGATCAGGAACAACACCGGGATTTCATTGAACACGCGAAAGAATTTATGACTCGGAACCGGCTTGTCTTGAGCGAATTTGCGCACATAGGCGCCGCACATATGATGGTAGCCGATCAGACAAATCACGAGCCCTGCTTTGATCCAAAACCACGTGCTGGAGCCGTAGTAAGACCAGTAGAGGTGTGCCATCCAGCCGCCGAAGAAAATGGTGGCCATCATGGCTGGCGTGCCAATGGCGCGGTACAGCTTGCGCTCCATGATCTTGAAGCGCTCACGGCCGGCGGTGTCTTCAGTCATGGAGTGGTAGACAAACAGGCGGGGCAGGTAGAAGAGCATGGCAAACCAACTGACGACAGCAATGATATGCAGTGATTTGACGATCAGTGGCAGCATGTATCGGCACCCTGTCCTGGATAAAAAGAGGACGATTAAATTCGGTAAAAGTTTTTGATTGCGTCCTCCGTGACAATTCCCCGCACCGATATTGTTAACAAGTTATGTTGGTGCGGCACATAGAGCGCTTCGGCCTGGGATGAACGCATGGCCTCAAGCGCGTCCCACAGACTGGCGGTTTCATGGATCGGCGAGAGTAACAGACGCCGTGCGGGGATGGCCAGCAGATCTATGTTTCGCTCCAAGCTCAACACCTCCACTGGCGCGTTTTCCAAATAGGTGGCCAGATCCGCTGCGCGCATAGCGGTTTTATCGCGAGATTGATCATCATGGGCATCGAACACTAGCCAGTCCGGTTGGTCCGCCAGCAACTGTTTCACTTGGTCATAATTCAGCTGACGCTGGGCGTATAGCAGATTGGTATTGAGCACGTTAGCGATGCCGGTTTTCTTCAGTACTTGCAGCGCCGGGCGGAAATCCAGACTCTTACCCGTGGCGTGCAGCTGCTCCATAAAAACTCCCTGATAGTTGAAGAGATTGCGGGTGATCAGGCAGGCAATCACGATCACCAGCATGGAGGGAAAAATCATATGGGGGTTATAGGTCAACTCTAGCGCCGCGACCAACGCAGCCATGGGTGCATTGAGCGCCGCCGCCATCATGCCGGCCATGCCAATGATCACGTAAAACCCTGGGTCTGCAATCGCTGTTGGGTAGAGTCCCTGCGCGATGACGCCGACGGCGCCGCCGAGGCAGGCGCCAATAATCAAGGTGGGACCGATAATGCCGCCGGGCACGCCCAGCGCAATCACTGCGGCGCTGCTCACCAGTTTTGCAATGCCCACGATCAAGAGCGTGCGCGCGGTCAGCTCACCTGCCACAGCCGCATCCAGGGTGTCGTAACCCAGTCCCATGATTTCCGGCACCGGCCAGACGAGTGCAGCGGTAAGCAGAGTGGCGAGGAATAGGCGAACCACAAGGGGCCAGTGCAGGAGGCGGAGGGCGCGCACATGGACCGCGATAAAGCTGGCGCCAGCGCAGGCGATTACCACGCCGAGCACCAACATCAAGGGTAGTTCCCATAGGGTTTGCATCTGGCTCTGCTGCTCGATCTGCAGCAATGGGGTACCGCCAAACACCAGCTGCGCTATGGCTGCGCCGCTGAAAGAAGCCAGAATCACCGGCACGAAACCCACCAGCGTGTATTCCATCAAAATCACTTCCATGGCGAAAATCACCCCCGCCAAAGGAGTGTTAAAGGAAGCGGAGATGGCGGAGGCGACGCCGCAGCCGATCAAGGTGTAGCGGCTGTTGTTGGGCAGATTGAGCC
>JAEZGT010000115.1 GCA_023416875.1 Pseudomonadota bacterium | reverse complement strand
CAGCGGTATAGAGCTGCGGCTTGTTAGTGACGATACCCCAGGCGATCTCGTGCCGTGTCAGTTGCTCAATCAACTCGGCAATGCCATTGAATGGCTTGGTGTGCAGGGCGATATGTTGCAGATACATATCCAGCAAACGCTGGCGCAAAGGCACCAGCACTTCGTCGCTTACCGGCCCAAAACCGAGTTTGATCAGCGCGGTGGCGCCATTGGAAACTTGCTCGCGGATCACCTCCTGGGGAAGGTCTTCCAGGCCCTGATCGCGCCGCACCTGATTGAGGGCGTGGCCGAGGTCTTCACTGGTGTCCAGCAGAGTGCCGTCGAGATCAAAAAAAACTGCCTTCAATGATCCCGCCACTTAAACCTCCGGCTTCTGCAAATGCATGATGTAGTTAACGTCCACGTCGCCAGCGACGGTGCGGAAGGTTTGGTTGAATGGGTTATAGACGATGCCGGTGAGGTCACGCACCAGCAATCCAGCCTGGCGAGACCAGGCCGCGAGTTCGGAAGGACGAATAAATTTTTTGTATTCGTGAGTCCCGCGCGGCAGCCAGCGCAGCACATATTCCGCCCCCAGCACCGCCATCAGATAGGCTTTGGGGGTGCGGTTGAGGGTGGAGAAAAACACATGGCCGCCGGGTTTCACCAGGGCAAAGCAGGCGTTGATCACTTGCGCGGGATCGGGCACGTGTTCGAGCATTTCCAGGCAGGTAACCACATCGAATTGCTGCGGCGCTTCCGCCGCCAAAGCTTCTGCGGTGGTGCGGCGATAATCGATGGTAAGGCCGCTGGCCTCCGCGTGTAGACGCGCCACTTCTAGCGGCGCTTCGCCCATATCGATGCCCGTAACCAGAGCGCCGCGCTGGGCCATGGCCTCACTCAACAGACCACCGCCGCAGCCGATATCCAGCAGTTTTTTCTCCGCCACTCTGGCTTTGAGGTCGATGTAATTGGCGCGCACGGGATTCATCTGGTGCAGCGGCTTGAAGTCGCCCTGCGGGTCCCACCAGCGATTGGCCATGCGTTCGAATTTGGCGATTTCGCCGGCATCCACATTGGCGGAAGCGGAAGAGTTCGTCTGGCTCATAAAGGTAACTCCGGCTCAGCGGGTGGCTTGATGTGATCCTGCCAGAGCAGTGCGCGACTGCGCAGCTCGGCGTTGTTCAAGGTGGTGAGCTGACCGTCCTGAAGCAAGATTTTGCCGTCCACCCAGGCGTGGGTGACGCGGCTGCGGCGGTTGCTGTAGATCAGGTGTGAGATCAGATCGTAAAGCGGCGCGGTGTCGGCTTCGTCCAGGCGCACAGCGATCACGTCTGCGGCTTTGCCCGCTTCCAGGCTGCCGATCTGGTTATCCAGCCCTAACACCTTCGCGCCGCCCAAAGTTGCCATGTGCAGAATCTGCCGGGCGGGCAGGGCGGTGGCGTCGCGGGCGGCGACCTTGCCCAGCAGCGCGGCGGTGGTCATTTCGCCAAACATATCCAGGTCGTTATTGCTGGCGGCGCCGTCGGTGCCGAGGGCGACGTTAATTCCCTGGTCCAGCAGGCGCTGCACCGGACAGATGCCACTCGCCAGCTTCAGGTTGGATTCGGGGCAGTGAATAACACTGGCGCCGCTCTGTTGGAGTAATTCCAGATCGCGGTCGCTCAGCTGGGTCATATGCACGCATTGAGTCAGCGGCGTGAGTACGCCCAGGTCGAGCAGGCGCTCAATGGGACGCAACCCGGTGGCGTCCACGGCCTGCAGCACCTCGGTGGCGGTTTCGTGCAAATGGATTTGCACTGGCGCCTGTAATTCTTCCGCCAGCATGGCAATGCGCTTGAGCGGCGCGTCCGCCACCGTGTAACCAGCGTGCGGGCCGAAACCGATACGAATGCGCGAATGAGACCGGTAGTCGTCGCGCAGCATCAGGCCTTTATGAATGTAATCGTCGGCATCCTTGGCCCAGTTGCTGGCGAAGTCCATGACGGGAAAGGTGATCTGCGCGCGCAATCCGGCGTGGTGTACCGCCGCAGCGGTGACCTCGGGGAAAAAGTACATATCGCTGAAGCAGGTGGTGCCGCTTCTGAGCATTTCCGCCAGCGCCAGCTGGGTGCCGTCGTGGACGAAGTCCGCATCCACCCAGCGCTTTTCCGCCGGCCAGATATGGTCTTTGAGCCAGCGCATCAGCGGCTGGTCATCGGCATAGCCGCGCAGCAGGGACATGGCGGCGTGGGTATGGGCGTTGACGAGACCGGGCATCAACACATGCTGTGGCAGCGCGATGTGCTGACGGGGTGAGTATTCCTGCAAAACGCCGTCGGTGGGGTGAATGGATTCGATGCAGCCGTGATTAATGACCAGACTGCAATCCCGGAACACTTTGCCAGCGGGTATGACGGGAATGATCCATTTGGCACTGACAATACAATCGACTGCGGTTGGCAGAGGCATAAAACGGCTGGCCCGGGTGGATGAAACAGCGCGGAGTATACCCATTTCTGCCCGGTCGATCAGGCCTGCGGTTCGCTGGATTTTTGCCGATTCCCTCATTTAAGCTGCTTCGGCGCCAAGATCCCGGCGGATGCGCCAGGTTCTTCCTTCATTAATTTTAGGTAGGAGTCTTTTATGCGTTGGCAATCCGGCAGACGCAGTTCCAACATCGAAGATCGTCGCGGCAGCAGTCCGTCGTCGGCCATGGGCGCTGGCGGCGCAGTAATGCTGTTGCGAATTTTGCCTTGGCTGCTGCGCAGTAAAGCCGGTCGCACGGTTTTAGTGATCGGTATTGTGGTGGTGCTGGGGGCGCGAATGTTGGGAATTGATGTGCTGCCGCTTTTATTGGGCACCGGTACCAGCCAACCGGTACAGAAAAGGCAGATTTCGCCGGAAGAGGAGGAGCTGGTGGATTTTGTCTCGGTAGTGTTGGCGGATACGGAAACGACTTGGCAGCAGCAGTTCAAGGCCATGGGCCTGACCTATAAGGAGCCGACATTGGTGTTGTTTTCCGGCAGCGTATCGTCGGCGTGCGGTTTGGGGCAGGCGGCGATGGGGCCGTTTTATTGCCCGGCCGATCAGAAGCTCTATATCGATTTGTCGTTTTATCACGATCTGAAAACCCGCCATAACGCGCCGGGGGATTTTGCGCAGGCGTATGTGATTGCGCACGAGGTTGGCCATCATGTGCAGACGTTGCTGGGCATTTCCGGCAAGGTGCACGCGGCGCGGCAGAAATTATCGGAAAAAGAAGCGAACGTGTTATCGGTTAAGCAGGAGTTGCAGGCGGATTGTTTTGCTGGAGTGTGGGGACATTTCGCGAATACGCAGCGGGAAATATTGGAGGAGGGCGATCTTGAGGAGGCGCTGGTAGCAGCATCCGCCATTGGTGATGATCGTCTGCAGCAGCAGTCGCGAGGTTATGTCACGCCGGATAGTTTTACCCACGGCAGTTCGGAACAGCGGGTGCGCTGGTTCAGGAAAGGTTTTTCCACGGGATCGGTAGAATCTTGCGATACGTTTAGTGC
>JAEZGT010000049.1 GCA_023416875.1 Pseudomonadota bacterium | reverse complement strand
CTCCCGCGTCTTTGGGAATTGGTGCTGCAAGCGGCAATGCCATCCAATCGTTGAGAGATCTGACGAATGATGTGGGGGAAATAGAGCTCGCTGGCTTTCCTCAATATTTTGTCGGCAAAGCTACTCTGGGTGATGAGCTCGGTGGGGGTGTATGTACTCCGAAAACAATTGGTGAATTTGGCAACGTTAGTGGCACATGTCCTGAGGCTCCTGGGTTAGGCGGGTCCTATCTGATGGCGGGCTTAGCGCACTATGTAAAAACTCACGATGTGCGCGCTGGGCAGAGAGACAACCTTAGCTTTCCTATCAACACATTTGGCGTGACGATGGCCACCAACTTGCCCATTATCATGATCAATAATGGCTCGCAGGTCGTGCATGTGATACCTGCCTGTCGAAACTTTTATACCCCCTCTCCACCGCCTGGTCAAAATGCTGGCGGCCCAATTGGAAACTGTGCCCTGGTGGATTTCAGAGCGATTCCCGATAGTGACGGAAATATCAGTAAATATTTTGTTGCTTGGGAAGATACAGAGCACGGGTCGGACTACGATCAGGATTTGAGCGGGATCATCGAAATTAGAAGAGAAGCAACTGGAGGGTTCACTGTCGTAACCTCCATCCTGGGGGAAATAAATGGAAATGAATACTTTTCGACCCCTGACCATCTGGCGTTCGGTTTTGTCATTTCTGGCTCTAATGCCGATGACATCTACTTTCCCAATTGGGTTAATCACCATCAAGGCAGCGAGCCTAGGCATAGGATGGCGACTGTGGAAAGCTCATTTGGTTTCGGTGCTGATGCGCCAGAAAGCAACTTTCTTGAGCCGCCTTTGTATTATGCAGCGAAGTGGGGATCGTATAAGGAAGTTGACGGCACTGATGGTCCTAATTTGCCCCAGGAGTGGCAGGGTCCTGATGGCCAGCCAAAGGGATATTCCGTTGTGCGTCGCCCGGACACGCTGCAGCAAAGGCTCGAAGCGGTTTTGAATGAGCTTATTAACAAAGCATCCACATCAACATCCGCGTCAATTGAATCCAGTCGCTTGGCTGGCGAAGGGTTAATGCTGCAGACCTTATACAACCCTGAGATCACCAAGCAGAATAAAACCGTCACATGGGTCGGGACACTAAATGGTCTTTTTATCGACTCTAACGGCAATATTCGCGAAGATTCCAATCCCAACAACGCGCTTGACGCTACTGATAATTTTATCGAATTTGTCACCACCGCTGACGATAGCGGCCAAACATTAAAATTCAATCGTTACGCGGTGGGCGCTGATGGCGGGCCTAATCGTGCTCAACCCTTAGGTGAGCGTCTTGATCTCGAGCAGTTAAAAACGATTTGGAGTGCTCGCGATGCGTTGGCAGCAATTACGCCGGCCAACATAGTATCGCAGCGCGGTACAACGGAGCTAGCCGATAACAAGCGTTATATTATTGCCGGCCTTGATCAGCCAGGAGCTGCGGCAGCCCGAGATGGGATTGTTAATAAGGATGAGGTGGTAGCGTTCACTCCGGAAAATATTCCTGCAGCGGTTCTGGATGTACCCGCGGCCGATGTTGCGAACGTGGTTAATTATATCCGTGGCCTGGAGGTCGAAGACTATCGCTCGCGTACCATCAATTGGGGCTCTGGTGAAAAAGTCTGGCGTTTAGGCGACATAGTGCATTCCACACCAGCAATCGTCGGTAGACCTGCAGATGGCTACGATGCCCAGTACGGCGACGACAGCTATAGTGCGTTCCGCGAGAAATACCGTAATCGACGCAATATGGTGTACGTCGGAGCCAACGACGGCATGCTCCACGCATTCAATGCGGGTTTTTATGTAAAAAATAATGATGGCACTCACCAGTACAGCGCCACATCGCCAGTCGGCGAATCTGTTCGTGCACATGGTTTAGGTGCGGAAATGTGGGCCTATGTTCCATACAATCTGTTACCGCATCTTAAGTGGCTGACCAGAAACGACTACAGCCACGTGTATTACATGGACTCAAAGATTCACACCTTTGACGTAAATATTTTCCGCGGCGCTGGATACGATAACGATGTGTATCCAAATGGCTGGGGCACAATTCTTGTCGCAGGCATGCGTTTCGGCGGCGGTCCATACAATCTCAATTTGGATGGCAGTCCTCAGACACTGCGCTCTGCGTACGTGATTATGGATATCACGGATCCTGAGCAACCGCCCAAGCTGATCGCGGAAATTACAGATGCGCAGCTTGGCTATACGGTTGGCGACGTGGAATTGGTTAAGCGCCGATCATCCAATAATTTCGGCAGCTATCTGGGGACGTTGCCGCAAAACGATTGGTATCTGGTTTTCGGTTCCGGCCCACGAGGACCTCACGCAGTGACGGAGGCGATCAGTGACCAGCAAGCCAAACTTTTCTACTTTGATCTCAAAGCGGCAATTTCTGGCGATTTGGCTTTGACCGCTGTAGATGTTGACGCGACCACGCAGAAATCTTTTGTCCATGCCGTTAAATCCGTCGATTGGAACCGGGATTACAAAGACGATATGTTATATGTGGGTGTCTTGGGTGATCACGGACGCCAAGTCGTGCCAGCTCCTGAAAATCCCTATCACGGTGCTCTCAAGCAAGTGGAAGTGCAAGCGACGGGCGATCTTTTCGATGACGGCGATGTCGCAACTTTGCTGACGGGGACAGGGACCAATCTGCCATTTTCCGGGACCCCATTAACAGTTCGAGACAGAAACGGCACCTTTTGGGTTTTTGCTAATTCTGGTCAGTTCCTTGTGAAGCAGGATCTGGATATTCCAGTCGCAAATAAATACTTCGGTATTAAAGTAAATGCCGCGGCACCGAATAATTTTACTTGGTTGACGGATGAATCTGTAAATATTAACAGCCTTTATTCTGTAACAAACGATACTCTGCTGATTGGAAGTAGTGGTGGCGTCAAAGTCCGAACGTCAAGCGGACTAGTGGAAGATCTGGAAGACTATACAACTGGAATCGCTGAAGAGGTGCCGCCATATAGAGGTTGGTACAGAGATCTTGAAGGTAATAATGCCACCAGTTTTACCAGAACAGCATTCTTGAACGAGACAGTGGTATTTA
Organism: Pseudomonadota bacterium; assembly: GCA_023416875.1. Classification (GTDB taxonomy): domain Bacteria; phylum Pseudomonadota; class Gammaproteobacteria; order Pseudomonadales; family Cellvibrionaceae; genus UBA5868. Next base: position 1,873 of record JAEZGT010000049.1, on the reverse strand, counting down.
ACTCTTACTCGCCAGCCGTTTCGTCCTGTCAACAGCGCGGGCAGTCCAGCATTTACCTATTGGATATGTTCACTGGTTTACCTCAGTACCGTCGATATGCGTTGTTTGAGAAAACGGATGGGCCTGTGACTCATCAAGATGGTGAAGAAAACTTTAAAGACGTGGGAGCCGCAGCTGCGACTCTGGATGGTGTTGCGTCAGATCCCGCAATTGTTAACAACCATGTAATTACGCAGACGGATGCAGGCGAAATATCCAATATAGAACTGGATATTCCCGGTACTCCTGTCAGACGTGCATGGCGGGAAATCCCTGTCAATGAAATCAATATCACTCAATAACGGATGCAGTGCTGAGATTCATATATGAAAAATCAAAAAGGTTTTACCCTGATTGAAGTGATGATAGTAGTGGTGATTGTCGCGATACTCGCGGCAGTCGCCGTGCCGTCTTATCAGGATTCAATACGAAAGACACGCAGGGCAGACGCGAAGGAAGCGCTGACGCGGATTGCGGCGTTGCAGGAGCGTTTTTTCTTTACGAATAACAAATATGGGACCGCTTCAGATTTGGGGGTTGGCAGCACTAGTCAGGAAGGGTATTACACAATCAGTATTTATACGACACCTGGGGCTGACCCTGGATGTGGTGTCGATCCTTGTTTTCGTGCAGTAGCGAATCCGCCGGCGGGTGGTGCCCAGGCGGCGGATACTAAATGCGGTGTTTTTTCCATCAATCATATTGGTCAAAAGGTCGCCAAAGCTGCGGATAATACGACGGTAACCACGGACGACTGTTGGTAAGACTTGGAGTTATTTGCGGCGTATCGCGCAGGAAGATTGGTAGTTATCTGTGCAAATCATTAAGCAAACTTGGAAAATTAACCACGCCAACAACCGAACTTGAAAGTAGGTGTTGGCATGGTGGCTTCGGCTTAAAGCTTGTTCATAAGTCCTTGAATAGCACGTTGCGCCTCATTTCCCATTCGATTGATTAATCGCATAAGAATTGACCTCATAAATTGCTCTGTCAATTCCGCAACGGTTTTGACGGCTTTCATTCCGAGTGCCAGCATGATTTTGCGCATTAAATTTAGAACCCAGGTTCCCGCATCCACAGTGAGATCAATACCCCTGCGTAGGATCCATGCAATTTTGTCGGCAAGTGACAGAGATGTCATGACCGGAGATTGAAAATATACAGCTGCACTGCCGATCAGTCTGCGGAGTACCCATACTAATCCAGCGTTAAGCCGTTCCCATGTGCGAGGATCCGCAGGATTCAATGATTTCTCGGACTTTAACCAGTGCTCGATTGATGCTTCATGCGCTGTTTTCTCGCCCATGTTCTTCATCGCGAGCCAGGACTGGTTCTCGACAGATTTTAAATAATTTGTAATTTTGTGCGCTGCGAAAGAAACAAATCCTCCGCTCGGAATTTGATAGCCGCAGTGATCTGTGGGCGAATGCGAAAAAGGATAGACCGGTACCATGGGAACCACGTCGGTGGAATGGTAAACCCGAAATATATTATTCGTTCCAACGCGTTTAGTTAGCGTTTCTGCAAAGCACTCCAAGCCTGGTTTCGGGGCTCCAAAAGTGTAGAGTTTAACCTGTCTCCCTTGCGCGCTTAGCCAGTCTGCAGCTAGTGCAGCAACTGCTCCGCCTAAACTATGGCCAATGCAATGAACCGTACCTGTTGCGCTTTGCTGAGCTCTGAGGAATGTCTCTATCTCTGGGAGCATGCTGCAGAATGCATGATGGAAGCCGATATGAACTGAAAGCCCAGTTTTGGATCTCTCGACTCCAAGTCGAGCATCGGTAACTATGTCAGCTCCATAATTGGACAGTGTGGTCCCACGAAACATTAAAAA